>JAETTS010000055.1 GCA_021769025.1 Enterocloster bolteae | reverse complement strand
GAGATACCTATCTGAATAAGAGATATATGGACACAGGGGTGGGACATTATGTATCCGGACGTTACGGCTCTTCTTCTTTTGAAAATGCGTTGGTCGGTTATGTGCTGAAGGGGGATATGTCCAATATTATTAATACGCTGGGGGAAAAAATGAAAGAAATGGATGGTACAGAGGGATTATCCAGAGATTTTTCTTACATAGATCCCCATTATTTTTCCAGGCATATTCGGGCAAGTGACGGTGAAAGAATAAAAATAGACCATCTGTTTTTTGATTTTACAGATTAGGTATGAAAATAGGACATAGTAAGGGGAAGATACGGATGATAAAAAAAGAATCGAAAAAAAAGGAACCAATAAAAAAAGAATCGGCTAAGAGAGAACCAACAGGGAAGAAGCTGACCAAAGAGGAGCAGGCCAAACGGGAGTTGGCGCTGGAGATTATAGACAGGCTGAAAAAGGAATATCCGGATGCAGGGTGTACCCTGGATTACAATGAGGCCTGGAAGCTTTTGGTCAGTGTGCGCCTGGCAGCCCAGTGTACGGATGCCAGGGTAAATGTTGTGGTGGAAGATTTATATGAGAAATTTCCGGATGTGGCCGCCCTGGCGGACGCAGATGTGGAGGAGATTGAGGAGATTGTGAAGCCCTGCGGCCTGGGGCATAGTAAGGCTAGGGATATCAGTGCATGTATGAAGATTCTGCGGGATCAATATGACGGGAAGGTTCCGGATGACTTTGACGCGCTGCTGAAACTGCCAGGGGTAGGCAGGAAAAGCGCTAACCTGATTATGGGGGATGTATTTGGAAAGCCAGCCATTGTGACGGATACCCACTGCATCCGCCTGGTGAACCGTATGGGGCTGGTCGACGGATTCAAGGAGCCCAAAAAGGTGGAGATGGCTTTATGGGAGCTGGTACCGCCGGAGGAGGGCAGCGATTTTTGCCATCGGCTGGTATATCATGGGCGGGAGGTCTGCACCGCCAGAACAAAGCCTTATTGCGACCGATGCTGTCTGAAGGACATTTGCAGGAAATGTGATGTGTGATAAAAGTGTTGTTGTATGCCCCAAACCGGTGAAGGGTGAGATAAAAGTTCATGCAGGTTAGAAAAATCGTTATAAAAACTTAAATAGTATTCCCAACGGCCCTATGGTACAATAAAACCAGTGAATGGAAAAAGAGGAAATGCGAGGCAGAAAATGAAAAAGGGTCGTTTTAGGTATGTATCGTGGCTATGTGCTGCTATGATTGTAATGGGAAACTTGATTGGAAGCTCTGAGAAGGCCTACGGTGCGGAATCAGGGCAGATTTATGGGCCGGGGAGCCCTGGGCCGGGAGCGGAGAACCAGGAGTTAAAAGGAGTGTGGATTTCCTATTTAATCTGGAACCAGCTTCCCAAAGAACAGGAGGCATTTAAGCAGGCAGTAGACCAGATGTTTGACAATTGCCGGTCCTGGGGAATGAACGCGGTGTTTGTCCATGTCAGATCCCACGGGGATGCCATGTATCAGTCCAATCTTTTTCCATGGTCCAAATTTTCTGGCGGCAATCCTGGATATGATCCGTTGGCTTATATGATTGAGTCCGCTCATGCAAGAGGGCTGAAGTTTCATGCATGGATCAATCCCTACCGGATCACAGGATATCTGATGTCCTGGGATGAGGTCTCCCCGGATAGCCCAGCCAAGCGGTGGCTGGCGGATGGGGATAGTTCCAATGACCGCTATGTGCTGAACCATGACAATGCTTACTATTACAATCCATCCGTGGAGGAAGTGAAGCGTCTGGTGGTAGATGGCGTTATGGAAGTGGTGAGAGGCTACAACATAGATGGAATTCATTTTGATGATTATTTCTATCCGGCTCTTAACGACCAATCGGAGAGCCGATGGTTTGACCGGCCAGAATATGTGGCATCAGGCAGCGGGGAGCCCATTGCCCAGTGGAGAAGAAATCAGGTTAGCGAGTTAGTCCAGAGAGTCTACCAAGCTATCAAGGCAGAGAAGCCTCAGATACTGTTTGGTATTAGCCCCCAGGGCTATGTAGACCATTTAAAGAGTGACAGCAACCTGTTTGTAGATATTGACAGGTGGATGTCCCAGGACGGATTCATGGACTATATTATGCCTCAGCTTTACTGGGGATTTGAGACGAAGACGGCTGCAGGAGAGGCAGCGCCCTACGCATTTGAGCAGAATCTGAATACATGGATTGATCTGAAGCGAAGGGGAAATGTGAAGCTGTATCTGGGCTTGGGGCTTTATAAGGCAGGCTCTGATGTGAAAGACTACAATGAAGTCTCGGAGTGGCTGCGCAGGGATGATATCATTGGCCGGGAAGTGCTCACTGGCAGAAGCAGTGGGGAAGTAGGCGGGTATTGCTTTTATAGTTATGATTCGTTTCTTTTGCCGGCGGCACAGAGAGAGGTAGGAAACTTATTGCCTTTACTGCGCTAGTGTTTTGTCTAATTATCAGCGAGACAAGACACTGGCATTGCCAGTAAGAGACAGTGGAAATAGAATGGAAACTAATGTATAATCATTAGGAAGAGACACTTTGGACAGTGAGTGGATAGTATGTGGAGGAATGATAATGAAGAAACAATTGGTGATTCTGACAGTAGCCATAGCTGCAACTGTGCTGACAGCATGCGGCAATGGAGAGGGAGTTGTGATAAATGGAACGACAGCGGCAGGCGTGGAGAGTACAGCCGAGGGTGACAGCGGCGAAGCTCCCCAAGAATCAGGACAGGGAGAGAGCAAGGGCGGCACGAAGATAGAGATTATTACAGGGGAGTCTCAGCCTGCGCAGTCCGCAGCGGAGTCTCTGGAAGGGCAGACAGAACCTCAGGAGACGGAGGTTCCCGCCACCGCAGCTCCCACCACCGCGGCTCCAGTGACGGCAGCTCCCACAACGGCAGCCCCTACCACTGCAGCCCCTACTACAGCGGCACCGCAGTACAAGGTGACAGATGTGAAAAAAGAGATGTATGCAACGTCTTCTGTCAGAGTGAGGAGCAGCTATTCTACCAGTTCCGAGGTGTTGGGAGCCCTGGCAGAGGGCGAGAAGGTATCGGTAACGGGGGAGTCCTCCAACGGTTGGATGAGAGTAAATTATAATGGACACGAGGCTTACGTATCCAAAAGCTATCTGACGGACACTCAGCCAACAACCTCTGCGTCGAACCCGACTCAGCCATCCAACTCATCCACCAAGCCATCCTCTACTACCAATACCGGAACCACTCCGGGAGGAACCTCAGGCCCTACCGGACCGACGGCAGGCAATACCAATGGGCCTACATCACCAGGGGAAGCCACATCACCAGGCGGAACCACATCGCCCAGCGGATCAGGGGGAATGGTACCAGGAGGCAACACACCCTCTGGCGGAACCTCTTCATCGGGAACCGCTTCTACCGGGAATAAGAGCACGGTTACTGGAACGATAACTTCCATTGATCCGTCAGGGGTAACGCTGCAGACCAGTGATGGCACTTCCTATCAGTTTGTCTGGGGAGAAGATACGCCTCCCACGCTGTCCAATGGAGAAAAGGCCCAGATTCAGTATATTCTGGACAGTTCTGGCCAAAGGAGAATAACCCAAGTGTCAAAATAAAGTGCCATGCCTGCCAGGAAGATACCGCCATAAAGGGAAATGGATTTGGATGTGTTTAGAAGAAAGAATAAAAAGTGAGGTGCAGAATATGAAGATTATTTATGCGATTGTTAGTTCCGACGACGGTACCAGAGTGACAGATGTCTTGAATGAGCATCAATTCGGTGTAACCCGGTTGGCAACCACCGGAGGCTTCTTAAAAAAGGGTAACGTTACATTGATGATTGGTACGGAAGCAGAAAAGGTAGAAGATGCGATTCATCTGATAAAGGACACCTGCGGAAAACGGCAGAAAATCACATGCAATGTTCCTGCACCCAATATCTCTTCCATCTCGGCAGGGTATATGATGATGCCAATGACGGTGGAACTAGGCGGAGCAACGATCTTTGTCATTGATGTGGAACACTACGAGAAGATATAAAAGAACGAAAGAGTCCGGATTGCCGGACTCTTTCGTCTTTATAATATACTGATTTTTGATACCTGGTGAAGCTGCACAGGGAAGCAGGCTACATTATTCTTTCTCATGAATTTCCTTATGCAGCTCTTGCAGGGATTTTACCTGCCCCTGCCCATGTTCTTTCACATACCGGATACCCTTGGCCGTTGCCTTGGCGGCGGCCATGGTCGTCATGTAAGGAATCTTGGCCTTGATGGCGCTCTTTCTTAGATAACTGTCGTCATGGACACTTTCTTTGCCAGACGGAGAATTGACGATCAGCTGAATATCCCCGTTGGTAATCATATCCAGAATATTGGGCCGTCCCTCATATAGTTTGTTGACACGCTCTGCCGGGATACCTGCCTCTCGGATCATCTCGTAGGTTCGCCCTGTGGCTACAATCTTGAAGCCGTCTTGGTGGAAACTTCTGGCCACCTCCACTACTTCCGGCTTATCCTTCCGGTTGACAGAGATCAGTACTGTGCCGCTTAAAGGAAGCTTGGATTGTACAGCTTCCTGAGCCTTGTAGAAAGCTTCTCCATAGGAGGGGGATAATCCCAGAACTTCACCGGTGGAACGCATTTCCGGCCCCAGGACAGGGTCTACTTCCTGGAACATATTGAAGGGGAATACGGCTTCTTTCACCCCGTAATTGGGAATCACCTGTTCTTTTAAGGACGGAACCGGTGAAGGGTGGCCGGTCAGTTCGGAGGTTATGATCTCCGTGGCCAGAGGCACCATACGGATGTTGCAGACTTTGGATACCAGAGGCACAGTTCGGGATGCTCTGGGGTTGGCTTCCAACACATAGACCTTGCCGTTTTCAATGGCGTACTGCATGTTCATAAGACCTTTCACGTGCATTTCTTCTGCAATCTTTCTTGTGTATTCCTTAATCACTTCCACATGTTCCGGAGAAATGTGGACCGAAGGGATGATGCAGGCGGAATCGCCGGAATGGACGCCGGCCAACTCAATGTGCTCCATGACAGCAGGCACAAAGGCATGGGTGCCGTCGCTGATGGCATCGGCTTCACATTCCAGAGCATGATTCAGGAAACGGTCAATCAGGATTGGCCGGTCTGGTGTCACGCCTACGGCGGCATTCATATAGCCAGTCATGCTTTCTTCGTCATAGACCACTTCCATGCCCCGGCCTCCCAGTACATAGGAAGGACGGACCATAACCGGATAGCCGATGCGCTCTGCAATGGCGGTCGCCTCCTTTACTGTGGTTGCCATGCCAGACTCCGGCATGGGGATCTGAAGTTTTTCCATCATAGCGCGGAACAGGTCACGGTCTTCCGCCAAATCGATGACAGAAGGGGAGGTTCCCAGAATCTTTACGCCGTTTTTCTCCAGATCCGAGGCAAGATTGAGAGGTGTCTGTCCGCCAAACTGAGCGATGACACCCAAAGGCTGTTCCTTTTTGTAGATGCTAAGCACATCCTCCAGCGTTAACGGCTCAAAGTACAATTTATCCGAGGTATCGTAATCCGTGGATACGGTTTCCGGGTTGCAGTTGACGATGATAGTCTCAAATCCCAGTTTCTTAAGGGCAAGGGAAGCATGGACACAGCAGTAGTCGAATTCAATTCCCTGCCCGATTCGGTTGGGGCCGCCGCCTAGGATCATGATCTTTGGCTTGTCTGTCCGAACCGGATTTTTGTCCGGGGCATTGTAGGTGGAATAGTAGTAGGCACTGTCTTTGGTGCCGCTTACGTGGACACCTTCCCATGCTTCCTCCACACCGAGACAGATACGGCGGCTGCGGATCTCATCTTCTGGGATCTCCAGAATCTGGCTTAAATATTTATCGGAGAATCCATCTTTTTTTGCGGCAATTAGCTTCTCATCAGACGGCAGAAAGCCACGGCTTGTAAGCAGAGCCTCTTCTTCCTCAACCAGTTCCTTCATCTGCTCAATGAACCAGGACTTTACCTTGGTGATCTTGTGGATCTCTTCGACAGAAGCCCCTTTTCGCAAAGCCTCATACATAATAAAATGGCGTTCGCTGGACGGAGTAATCAACATTTTGAGAAGCTGGTCTTTGGTCTTGGAATCGAAATCTTTGGCATGTCCTAACCCAAAGCGTCCGGTCTCCAGGCTGCGGATGGCTTTCTGGAACGCTTCCTTATAGGTTTTGCCGATACTCATCACCTCGCCTACAGCACGCATCTGGGTGCCTAATTTGTCCTCCACGCCTTTGAATTTCTCAAAGGCCCAGCGGGCAAATTTGATTACCACATAGTCTCCATCAGGAACATATCGGTCAAGAGTGCCGTATTTGCCGCAGGGAATATCTTTTAAGGTCAAACCGGCGGCCAGCATGGCAGAAACCAGGGCAATTGGGAAGCCGGTAGCCTTGGAAGCCAAAGCGGATGAGCGGGAAGTACGGGGGTTGATCTCAATGACGATAATCCGGTCACTGACTGGGTCATGGGCAAACTGGACGTTGGTTCCGCCGATCACCTGGACCGAATCGACGATTCGGTAAGCCTGTTTCTGAAGCCGTTTCTGACACTCTTCAGAAATGGTTAACATAGGGGCAGAGCAGAAGGAATCTCCGGTGTGTACACCTAAGGGGTCGATATTCTCAATGAAGCAGACGGTAATCATGTTGCCTTCAGAATCCCGGACCACTTCCAGCTCCAGTTCCTCCCATCCCAGGATGGATTCCTCCACAAGAACCTGTCCTACCAAGCTGGCCTGCAATCCTCTGGCACAGACAACCTTTAATTCATCCCGGTTGTACACCAGGCCGCCGCCTGCACCACCCATGGTGTATGCCGGACGCAAAACTACAGGATATCCCAGCTGGTCTGCTATATTTAAGGCCTGTTGGACGGAATAAGCCACCTCGCTGCGGGCCATCTCAATTCCCAGGGCATTCATGGCTTTTTTAAACTCCACCCGGTCTTCCCCGCGTTCAATGGCATCTACCTGGACGCCGATCACCTGCACCTGATATTTGTCCAGAATTCCCTCCTTATAGAGTTCGGAACATAAGTTTAAGCCAGACTGACCTCCCAGGTTGGGAAGCAAGGCATCCGGACGCTCCTTTGCGATGATCTGTTCCAGGCGTTCTACGTTTAGCGGCTCAATATAAGTGACATCTGCCGTCTCTGGATCCGTCATAATGGTTGCAGGATTGGAGTTGACCAGAACAATTTCGTAACCTAATTTCCGCAGGGCCTTGCAGGCCTGGGTGCCAGAATAGTCAAACTCGCAGGCCTGGCCGATGATGATAGGGCCTGACCCAATGATCAGTACTTTGTGAATATCAGTTCTTTTTGGCATAAAAATATCCTCCTGTCGTATGCTTATATCAGGTTAAAATGGCCGTCCGGTAAAAACTGCCACAGAACGGGGACGCAGAATGAAAGAACCGTCAATCCGCACCTCTTCGTTTTCTCTATAGAAGTAACGCCCCTGCCCGTCACCGTATGTGTTGACATTTAAATACCACGCGCCGTGGTGGTGGAGGGTGGGAAGGGTGATAGCCGCGTCTTCCCAATGGGTGTTGATGGAGATATAGACGATGTCATCGTGGCCTGTCTCGGTATCATACCCGGTGAAGCTGATGGAGAATGTCCTGGCATCCCGGCCGATAGAGGTCTTGTCTGCCATCAGGTCATGGACATGGACCGGATCCATCCCACAGACTGCATCCGGAAGTTTCTTGCGGATGGCCGGATGCTTGTGCCGGTAATGGATCATAAACTTGAAAAATTCGAACAGATCCTGATTTTTTTCAAGAAGGCCCCAATCCAGCCAGGAAATCTCATTATCCTGGCAGTAGCTGTTGTTGTTGCCATACTGGGTATTGCCGAACTCGTCTCCAGCCAGAAACATGGGAGTGCCCCGGCTGCACATTAGCACAGCACAGGCATTGCGTATCATGCGGAAACGTAAGTCTAGTACAAAGGGATCGTCGGTCTCACCTTCTGCCCCGCAGTTCCAGCTGCGGTTGTCGTCGGAGCCGTCTGTATTGTTCCAGCCGTTGGCCTCATTGTGTTTATGATTGTAGGAATACAGGTCATAGAGAGTAAAGCCGTCATGGCAGGTTAAAAAGTTTACACAGGAATTGTATCCGGCATAATCGTCATGGTCATCAAAATACCCGCCGTACAGGTCATCAGAGCCGGCAATGCTCCAGGCAGCGGCCTGTGCCTCCCAGTTTTCCCCCTTTAAGAACCCACGCACCGCATCCCGGTAGCGGCCGTTCCACTCGGCCCACCGTTTGCTGGCGGGGAAATGACCTACCTGATACATGCCGCCGGCATCCCAGGCCTCAGCGATCAGCTTGACCCTGCTTAAGACCGGATCGTATGCCAGGCTCCGCAGCAGAGGCGGGTTATTCATAGGAGAGCCGTCCTCATTTCTTCCCAGGATGCTGGCAAGGTCAAAACGGAATCCGTCTACCCGATAGCTGACCGTCCAGTAGCGAAGGCATTCCAAAATCAACTGTTGGACAATGGGGTGATTGCAGTTTAAGGTATTGCCGCAGCCGCTGAAATTGTAGTAATTTCCGTTGGGTGTCAGCATGTAATAAATCTTGTTGTCAAATCCCTTGAAACAGAAAGTAGGCCCCAACTCGTTCCCTTCGGCAGTATGGTTAAAGACCACATCCAGGATGACTTCGATTCCGTTGTCGTGGAGGGCCTTTATTAACTCTTTTAATTCATTTCCTTCCTCGTTGTACTCCGGGGAAGAGGCATAGCTGGTGTTGGGGGCAAAAAAACTTACGGAGTTGTAGCCCCAGTACTCCAGGAGGACGTTGCCGTCTATGGTTCGGGAATTCATGGTCTCGTCAAATTCGAAGACCGGCATCATCTCTACTGCATTGATTCCCAGTTCTTTTAAATAAGGAATTTTCTCTTTTAATCCGGAGAACGTGCCTTTGTGGGTTACTCCGGAAGACTCATGGCAGGTATATCCTCGCACATGAAGTTCATAGATCACCAGCTCGCTTAACTCCCGGGCGGATTGGGGGGCATCGCCCCAGTCGAAGGTGTTTTTTACAACTCTTGCCAGGTAAGAGCCGCTTTTTTTCTCGCCCCAGACCCTCTGGCTGGCTACGGCTCTGGCATAAGGATCCAAAAGAATGTTACGTTTATTAAATAAAAGGCCCTTCTCGGGCATGTAGGGACCATCGATCCGGTATGCATATTCAAATTCTTCAATATTCAGACCGAATACGATCATGGAATAGACATCGCCGATCTTGTAGGCATCAGGAAACGGAAGAACGGCATAAGGCTCCTCTTCCCTGTGATGGAACAGCAGAAGCTCGCAGTATGTCCCGTGGTGTGTGTGGATCGTAAAATTTACGCCGTCGGAGAGGCACATAGCCCCATTGACATCGAACAGGCCAGGACAAACCGGGAAACCGGCGATTTCTGCTACGGGAGTAATCGATACAGGGTATTCCAGTGTAAATGCTCGATTATAAAATTTCACAAATAAACCTCCTGTATTCATAGTTAATAAGAATCCAACGCTATTATACGTGGATTTTTACCGGGAGTCAAACAAAAAATTAGGGTGGTATAGGGAGAAAAATGGTGATATGATAGGATTTAAAGGTTATTGCTGTTTTTGGGAAACGTAAAGCAGGCTCAAGGAGGACGGGAAAGATATGAGAACAATTACAGAACAGCAGATCATTGGTTATGCGCCTAACCCCAACGGGGTGGCCAACGGCAGAAAGATTTCTTCCGGAGGGGGATTTCTATCCAGGATGCGTTCAGCGGATGATACGTTTTATATGGGAGAGTGCAAGGGCAGCGGGAAGTCCAATTATGTGGTATCGGCAGATTTTTTAGAGGAAGCCTCGCCGGTATTTCGGTGCAGCTGCCCCAGCAGGCAATTTCCCTGTAAACATAGTATCGCATTGTTGTTTGAGATTCTTGCAAAGAAGGAATTTATCCAGGGGGAAATTCCGGAGGATATTCTGAAGAAGCGGGAGAAAAAGGCGAAGAAGGCAGAAGAGAGCGACAAAGCGGAGGCTGAAGGGACAAAAGGGGACAAAATGTCAGAGGAGGAAGCCGCGAAGGCGGCAGCCAGGCGCCAGAAGGCAGGTAAGGCTGCAAAGGCAAAAAAGATAAAGAAGCAGCTGGAGGGGCTGGAGATGACGAAACGTCTTATTGGCGGGCTGATGAGGACCGGTCTTTCTACGATGGGAAGCGTGTCGTTAAAGACATACCGGGATCTGGCCAAGCAGCTGGGGGATTATTATCTGCCAGGGCCCCAGCGGTATCTGAATCAATTGATTCTGGAGATGGAGGCATTTCAGAAGGATCAGGATCCAGAGCACTATAAGGCGGCAGTGGATGTGTTGAAACGGCTTCACGGGCTGTGCAGGAAAGCCGGCGTGTACTTGACGGAAAAGCTTGAGAAAGATACGCCGGAGGCAGACGATGATATGCTTTAC
>JAETTS010000054.1 GCA_021769025.1 Enterocloster bolteae | reverse complement strand
ACGGCAATTATGTGCAGTCTACCGGAAAAAACGGATGGCTGCCTGCCAGAGGGATATCTGGGTAAAATATGCCGGACATTTCAGGATGCAGAGGCAGACAATGGAAACTTAGCAGTTTTTTTTGGTAGATAGAATTGGCAACTGCCGCACAGTTGGCAGAGATGGAGGGAGCACGATGCCACCACAGAGTCCGCCACAGCGAAGCGAGGGTGTCGCCTCCCTCCTCCGCCTTGCAGACTGAAAAAGCATTCTGAGTCATTTAGCTGAACGTAAATCGTTCAAAACACTAGTGTCATGACTGAATATAATGCGGTCAAGGCACTAGTGGATCATATAGATGTCTGTGGAACCGTTACAGCAGAGTAATCCCATGCTCCAGGCAGGAGCGCACCATTTTTTCCGGCCAGATACTAGCCTGAACCTCTCCGATGTGGGCACGGTCCAGAAGCAGCATGCACAGCCTGGATTGGCCGATGCCGCCGCCGATGGTGTAGGGTAGCTGGCCGTTTAACAACATCTGATGATAGGGAAGATTTTTCCGCTCTTCGCATCCGGCCTTTTTTAGCTGCTGCGCCAGGGAAACCTCATCTACCCGGATCCCCATGCTGGAAATCTCCAGGGCACAACCCAGGGTTTCGAACCAGAACAGAATATCACCGTTCAATTGCCAGTCATCATAGTCCGGGGCCCTTCCGTCGTGGGGCTTTCCGTCAGACAGGGTATCACCGATCTTCATCAGGAAGACGCAGCCATACTCCTTAGTGATCAGATTCTCCCTCTCCTTGGGGGTTTTGTCCGGATAGCGGTTAAGCAGTTCCTGGGAGGTGACGAAGGTAATATCATCTGGCAGATGCTTTACGGCATTGGGATATTTGTACCAGACCTCATGCTCCATGTGCTTGATGATCTTGAAAATGGTACGGACAGTATCCTTAAGGGTTTCTGGGTTTCTCTGATCTTTTGTGATGACCCGTTCCCAATCCCACTGATCCACATAGCAGGAGTGGAGATTGTCTAATTCCTCGTCTCTTCGAATCGCGTTCATGTTGGTGTAGAGACCCTCGCCAGGTTGGAATCCGTACTGCTTTAATGCCATACGTTTCCATTTGGCCAGGGAGTGGATTACCTCGATAGTCTCCCCGGGAAGGGCCGCCATATCAAAGGATACAGGCCGTTCCACACCGTTTAGGTCGTCATTCAGGCCGCTTTTCTTTTCTACAAAGAGGGGAGCAGAGATCCTCTCCAGATTCATTTCCCGTCCAAATTCTTTTTGAAAGGTGTCTCGGATGTATTTGATGGCTTCCTGAGTCTGGCGTACAGTCAGACGGGGATCATAGTCCTTGGGAAATAATAAGCTCATATTGACAATCCTCCATTTCTGGTAAAATGTATTCTCCAAATCTCTCCAATTATAACTTTCTTGTTACAAAACTGCAACAATTTTCTTTACATGATTCGCCGGAGGGATTATAATACATATGACATCAAAAATGAAAAATAGACAAAACCTTTAAAAAAGAGGAGGTCTGTACTATGTTAAAGAAACATACCATTCTTGCAATCAATCGTTTGTACGGAAGTGGCGGGCGGATTATGGGAAAACGACTGTCAGAGGAATTGGGGATTCCGTTCTATGATGAGGAAATACTTAAGATGGCTTCAGAAGAAAGCGCGATCGGAGAGCAATTTTTCCGTTTGAATGATGAGAAGGCTGGCAACAATCTGTTTTTCAAAGCTTTGGGAGGGCTTCATACCAGCTTGGAGGAACCGTCCCTGGATGATGACATCACATCGCCAGAGAATCTGTTCCGATTCCAGGCCAAGATCATCCGTCAGGTGGCAGCCAAGGGCTCTTGTATCATCATGGGACGGTGTGCCAACCATGTGCTGGAGGCAGCTCAGATGGAGAATCTGGTGCGCCTGTTTGTGTATTCGGATCTGAATACCTGTGTCCGGCGTGTGGAGGAAGTGGACGGTGTGGATTCCAGGGAGGCTTTGCGCCGGGTAAACCGTATCAGTAAGCAGCGCCGGGATTATTATAAGTACTATACCGGCAAGGAGTGGGAGGACATGGCCAACTATGACCTTCCCATCAATACATCCACCCTGGAGATCGATCAGGCGGTGGAACTGGTGAAAAAGTATCTGGAGTTAAAGGAAGTTCTGTAGGAAACATACTTAAAGTGAAGGGAAGGCTGCCAGGAGGTTTGCCTGAATAGGATCCAGGCAGTACACTGCATTAAGAATATTAGCGTGACAGGTTCCATGTCTGAAAGACAGGGCCGTTTATGCACATCAGCAAAAGGAGAGGCACAAGGAGTACACAGATGTTTGATAAGGAAGATTACCAGGCCCTGCTAGACAGAGCAAGAAGAAAGAGAAACCAGCATCCGTATACCATGTATGCGGTCTTTGCAGCAGGGGCTGTTTTGGTGATTCTGCTGATCATCGGTATCGGTGTTTTAGTAAGCCGCCAGCTGTCTAAGGGAGCGGCAGCCACGGAGCCTGGAAGCCAGGTTCAGGGGGTACAGGAAAGTACAGCCATAGATCCAGAGGCAGAAAGCAGGGCAATCGAGGAATCACTTCAGGCAGAGGAGGAATCCAGGCAGGCCATGGAGCTGGCAGAGAGACAGGCTGTGGTGGATGCCTATGGCAACCTGGGATTTGTACAGGTATCCGGCTATCTGAATGTAAGAAGGAGCCCGGATCCTTCCGGAGATATCATTGGAAAGATGCAGGAGAACACAGCCTGCGAGATTCTGGGGCAGGAAGGGGACTGGTATCATATCAGTTCCGGAGGTGTGGACGGATATATTTCCAGCCAATACGTCATCACCGGGGAGGAGGCCAGACAGATGGCCCTTGCGGATGTAAAGCTTCGTGCCATTGTCACAGCGGACAATCTGAATATCCGCAGCGCGCCGGAGATGGATCCTTCCAATATTGTGGCTCAGGCCCTGGCGGCAGAGCGATATGAGGTGATTGACCAGGCAGACGGTTGGATCCAGATTCCCAGCGGATATATTTCCGGTGATTACGCAGAGGTGAAGCTGGCGTTAAACGAAGCAAGGAAGATGGATTTGAAGGCTATGGCCATCAACCAATACAACAACATCCTGATATCCAAGGTTCAGAGTTATCTGAATATTCGCAGTTCACCGAAGGATGAAGGCAACAGCAATGTCATCGGAAAGCTTCCCGGCAAGGCGGCGGGAGAGATTCTGGAGACTGAGGACGGCTGGTATAAGATTCGATCCGGCAGCATCACCGGATATGTGACGGCAGATCCTCAGTACACAGCCACCGGACAGGAAGCGGTGGATCTTGCTATGGAATCGGCTTCCCTGATGGCGATTGTCAATACAGAACGGTTAAACGTGCGTATGGAACCCAATACGGATTCCAAGATATGGACCCAGATCTCTAAGGAGGAACGGTATTCTGTAGTTCAGCAGATGGATGGATGGGTGCAGATCGAGTTGGATACTGGCGATGAGGAGGAAGATGGAGGCGACGGCGCTTATATTTCCACCAGTGACAATCTGGTAGAGGTGCGTTATGCCCTGGCAGAGGCCATCAAATTCTCTCCGATGGAGGAATTGGCCAACCAGCAGGCTTCTCAGAGAAGCAAGATTGTAAATTACGCCCTGCAGTTTGTGGGAAATCGTTATGTGTGGGGAGGAACCAGCTTAACCAACGGTACAGACTGCTCTGGATTTACCCAGTCGGTGCTGCGGCATTTTGGGATCAGCATTCCAAGAGTGTCCAGGGATCAGGCTAAGACAGGAAAGAGCATTAATTCCAACCAGATGCGGCCGGGAGACCTGATCTTCTACACCAACAGCAGCGGTACAGTGAACCATGTGGCTATGTACATTGGCAATGGGCAGGTGGTTCATGCTGCCAGCAGGAAGAGCGGAATCAAGATATCTTCCTGGAATTATAGGACGCCGGCGAAGATTCGGAATGTGATTGATTAAATTATAATTAGGAAGACAGGAAGGGAGAGGGGTATTGTGGATTATCGAGTGCTTGATTTTGGGGCAAAGGCTGATGGGGTGACCAATGATGCGGCGGCGATTCAGAGGGCTATTGATACCTGTAGCCAGGCAGGTGGCGGCCGTGTGGTTCTGGAGGGAGGGAGAACCTTTTATTCCAGTTCCATTGTTTTGAAGGAGCATGTGGATCTGCATCTTGAGAGGGGAGCAGTACTTAAGGCCCACTCGGATCTTGAGACCTATTTTCATCCCAATGCAGGGCAGAGGGATGACGGAGTTGATCGGGTGGGGACTCCGGTAACCTTAAAGCCGTCCTATGCATTTATCTACGCAAAAGATGCGGATGATATTGCCATATCCGGTGCCGGGGCGATCGACGGCAATGCCTATGCATTTGTCAAGCAAGTCAGCCCTTACTATGTGACAGGGGATTTTTATCCAAGGCCTACGTTGGTCTATGTGGAGCACTGCAATCATATTTCTTTTACAGGAATCATCATGAGAAATGCACCGTTTTGGACATTGCACCCAGCCGGGTGTGACGATGTGCTGATCTCAGGGATCCGAATTTTAAATGATTTAAATGTGGCCAATTCGGACGGAATTGATCCGGATCATTCCACCAACGTAAGGATTCTGGGATGCCATATTACATGCGCGGATGACTGTATCTGCTTAAAGAGCTCTTCTGGCAACATGGAGTACGGGCCTACGAAGAATGTGGTGGTTTCCGGGTGTACCCTGGTATCTACATCGGCGGCACTGAAGATCGGAACAGAGGGAACCGGAGATTTTGAGAATGTGGTGGTGGACAACTGTATCATCAGCAACACCAACCGCGGAATCTCTATCCAGATTCGGGATGGCGGCAACGTGAAAAATGTTTCCTTCTCCAACATCATCATTGAGACCAGAAGATTTGCAGACTGCTGGTGGGGATGTGCAGAGCCTATCACCATTTCCACCCATGACAGGGATGAGAATACAAAGTCCGGACATATCAAGGGCATCCGGTTTTGCAATATCACCTGTGATTCGGAAAACGGGGTGTTCTTATCCGGAAGTGACGGAAACCACATCGAGGACGTGTTGTTTGAGAAGGTGTTCGTGACCATGCGCACAAAGAGTAAATGGCCAAAAGGAATGTATGACCTTCGCCCAGGATACGGACAGAAGATTGAGGAGATCAAATCCGCTGGATTCTATATGAGAAGGGCGGATGATGTGGTTCTAAAGGATTGCCGGGTAAGGTTTGAGGGACAGGATATGTCCCAGTTCGGGGAAGCCCTTTATGCAGAGGATTGTGAGAGACTTTCCATGGACGGTTTTTCTGGAAAGGCGGCTCAGCCAGGATATGAAGACATTAAGATCATATAAAATGGGTATCTGACACTTCATCCTGGCTGTGTAGGATGTCTTCATCTGGCATTTGCCTGGTGAGGCAGTGGGGTAAAAAATACCTGTTGACTGCGCCCGCCGTTACCGAAGTTTCTTAAGGGCAGCGCTGGCAGGTATGAATATAAAAATCAAGAAAAGAGGAAAAGGTTCTATGTTTAACAAAGAAAAAGTGAAATTAGGAATCGCGCCCATCGCATGGACCAACGATGACATGCCGGATCTGGGAAAGGAGAATACCTTTGAGCAGTGCGTCAGTGAGATGGCACTGGCCGGCTTTACTGGTTCTGAGGTTGGCAACAAATATCCCAAAGATCCACAAGTTCTTAAGAAGGCATTGGAGTTAAGGGGAGTGGAGATCTGCAATCAGTGGTTTTCTTCCTTCCTGATCACAAAACCATTTGAGGAAGTTGAGAAAGAGTTCCGTGCCCAGTGTGAATTTTTAAAAGCCATGGGTTCCAAGATCATCGGTGCTTCCGAGCAGAGCCACAGCGTACAGGGCCAGCTGGATACCCCTATCTTCGGACATAAATATGTGATGAATGATGAGGAGTGGAAGACCTTCTGTGATGGGTTAAACCGTCTGGGTAAGATTGCCAAGGAAGACTATGGCATCAGCTTAACCTTCCATCATCATATGGGAACAGTTGTACAGTTTGCAGACGAGGTAGACCGTATGCTGGACAATACGGATCCAGAGTATGTGAGCCTGCTGTTTGATACCGGCCATTTCCGCTACTGTGGAGAGGATCCTTTGGCTATGGTGAAGAAATACATTGGCAGAATCAAACATGTGCATCTGAAGGATATCCGTCCAGATGTGGTTGAGAAGGTAAAAGCAGAGAATAAAAGTTTCTTAGACGGTGTAAGAATGGGGGCATTTACCATTCCAGGCGACGGCTGCATCGATTTTGATCCGATCTTTAAGGTTCTGGAAGAGAATCAGTATGAGGGATATATGCTGGTGGAGGCAGAGCAGGATCCGGCTAAGGCCAATCCCCTTGAGTATGCTATCCGCGCCAGAAAATATATTGCAGAGAAGACAGGGCTGTAAATAGTTTTTATTTTATACATATAAAGGAGAGTAAGATTTATGATCAATGTAGGAATCATCGGGGCAGGAAGAATCGGCAAGGTGCATGTACAGAGTATCTGTACCCAGGTACCGGATGCAAAAGTGAAGATGCTGGCAGATCCATTTTTAACAGATGAGACAGCTGCATGGGCAAAAGATATGGGCGTAGCGCAGGTAACTAAGGATTACAAGGACGTTTTGGCGGATCCGGAGATTGATGCGGTGTTGATCTGTTCCTCAACAGATACCCATTCCCCTATTTCCGTGGAGGCTATCAAGGCTGGAAAGCATGTATTCTGCGAGAAACCCATCGATCATGATATTGAGAAGATTCAGGAGGTGATCGATGCGTTGAAGGGCAGCAAGGTAAAATACCAGGTAGGCTTTAACCGCAGATTTGATCACAATTTTGAGGCGGTAAGAGATGCGGTTGCGGCAGGCAAGGTAGGCGACATCCATGTGATCAAAGTGACTTCCAGAGATCCGGAGCCGCCGTCTGCGGAGTATGTAAAGGTATCTGGCGGTATGTTCTTAGACATGACCATTCATGATTTTGATATGGTTCGTTTCCTGGCTGGATGCAATGCCACAGAGGTCTATACAGAGGCAGCGGTTCTGGTTGACCCGGCAATCGGAGAGGCAGGGGATGTGGATACGGCGGTTATTACCCTGAAGATGGAGAATGGCGCTATTGCAGTGATCGACAACTCCAGAAAGGCTGTTTACGGATATGATCAGAGAGCCGAAGTATTTGGCTCCAAAGGCATGGTTGCCACTGGCAATGATACGGCGTCGGCAGCTGTGTTGAGCAATGAGAACGGTGTTACCGGTGAGGTTCCGCTGCATTTCTTCCTGGAACGGTATATGGCTGCCTATGCAAAAGAAGTGAAGTGCTTCATCGATGCTATTGTGAATGACACCGATACGCCTCTGGGCGTTATGGACGGCCTGGAGCCAGTTCTCATGGGATTGGCTGCAAAGAAATCCATGGAAGAGCATCGTCCGGTAAAGATTGACGAGGTTCGGTAGGTAAAAGCCAGAATTTGAGAATCTAAGATTTGAAATAGAAGGCCTGTCAAAGGTGTGGAGAGCTGCTTGATGAGAGGGAACGTGTTGGTTCCTTTCATGAGGCGGCTTTCTTTTTTAGGAAACAGAAAATAGGAAACAGAAAGCAGAATAGAACGAAAGAATCATATTGCACACAAAATAAATGTGTGCTATGATGAAAGCACGCAAAAAAATTCCGTGGAATGCACTGGAGCAGTGACAGATGATCCTGCAAAAAGAGGAGATAGAAAGCATGGCAGTGACGATACAGCAGATTGCAAACTTGGCGGGAGTGTCCAGAGGGACGGTGGACAGGGCGTTAAACCAGCGTGGGAGAATTGCTCCCGATGTGGAGGAGAGGATCAAACAGATCGCGCAGGAACTGGGATATACGAAGAAAGAGCGGAAGGGAAGAGGCAGCAAGGCGCAGATTCGGATCGGCGTGGTAACTCAGCTTGCAAGGGCTTCTTTCATGCTGGAGATCAACAGAGGGATCCGCAAGGCCAAGGAAGAGTTGGCGGAACGGGGTGTGGAAGTTCTTGTGAGGGAGGTTCTCTCTGTGGACTCCGGAGAACAGCTTAAGGCCATTGACCAGCTGGTGGAACAGGGGATTGACGGGCTTGCGGTGATGCCGGTGGAGTCGGAGGCAATCCGTATGCGTATCAATGGGCTGGCTGAAGAAGAAAAGATTCCGGTGGTAACCTTTAATTCCGATATTGTGGGAATCAAGAGATGCTGTTTCGTGGGGATGGACAACAAAAAAAGCGGCAGAGCTGCGGCAGGTCTCTTGGGGATGTTAACCAAGGGAAAAGGGAAAATACTGATTATTACAGGATCCTTTGGCAATCCGGTCAATAATTTTCGGGTGGACGGATTTGTGGAGGAGCTAAAACAGACATACCCGGAGTTGGAGATCGCTGGCGTTCAAGGAAGTTTTGATGAGACGGATGAGGTGCAGCGGATTATCGAGAATACGATGATGGCTGTGTCTGGGATCAGCGGAATTCTGGTGGTATCAGGAGGACAAGCCGGGGTGGCAAAGGCGTTTGAGACGCTAAAGCTGGACCGGCGGCCCTATGTGGTGATCTATGATCAGACACCGAAGAATGAGAAGGCTCTCAGGGAGGATACAGTGGACTTTTTGATTGACCAGAATGGGTATATCCAGGGGTACAGGCCTCCCAATATCCTGGCGGACATTCTTTTAAAGGGAAAGATGCCGAAAAAAGAGTATTGGTATACAGAGATAAAGATTATGACCAAGTATACCCTTGCATGACCGCTACCGGAATCAGGTGGGAACCTGGCTTTGATTGGCAGGCAGAAAAGATTACAATGATTGGATAGAAATATAGAAAAGAAATCATCTGGATGACCGGTGGGAATTTCCGGTGTTCGTGAAAGAGAAGGGAAAGGAATAGTAAACAAGGTATGGAACTTAACAGGAACAATATGAACAAGATTCGAAGTTTGATCCTATTTACGGTAGTTGCAGTGGTGGCAGGCATAAATTATCAAAAGGTTCTGGGAGTTTTGGGAAACTGCGTTTCCATGATTTCTCCGTTTCTTTTGGGAGGAACCATTGCGTTCATCCTCAATGTTCCCATGCGGGCCATTGAGTGCCATACTCCAGCGAGACGGATGAAAAGGTTCAAGCGGCCCCTCAGCTTAGGGTTAGCCATAATCGGAGTGGCAGGTGTTTTAGCATTGGTTGTTTTTGTGGTGGGACCTCAGTTGGTAGAGACGGTTATGAGCCTGCAGAAAAGCATTCCTGCATTTTTTGAGACCATCCAAAGGCAGGCGGAGGATCTGTTTGCCAGATATCCGGAGGTGGTGGATTATATTGAAAGTGTGGACATTGATTGGGAACAGATCGGCAAGGATGTTATGGGGTTTTTGTCCAGTGGGGCAGGTACCATGCTTAGCTCTACGTTCAATATGGCAGTGTCTATTGTAAGCGGGGTTACCAGTTTCTGCATTGGGTTTGTATTCGCCATCTATGTACTGTTACAGAAAGAGACCTTGGCACGGCAGATTAAAAAGCTGTGTAAGGCCTATTTGCCGGAGAGAGTATGTCAAAAGGCATTGGGGATTGCGGTTTTGACCGAGAAAACATTTTCCAATTTCCTGGCGGGACAGTGTATGGAGGCAGTGATTCTGGGCACTATGTTTTTCATCACCCTTACGGTTCTTAAGATTCCTTATGCACTGCTGATCGGGGTTCTTATCGCGTTTACGGCGCTGATTCCCATATTTGGAGCATTTGTAGGCTGCGCAGTGGGGACATTTTTGATCCTTATGGTAAATCCGGTGCAGGCACTGGTGTTCTTGGTGGTTTTCCAGATTCTCCAGCAGATAGAGGGAAACTTGATTTATCCCCATGTTGTGGGCGGTTCCGTAGGTCTGCCTTCCATCTGGGTTTTGGTGGCTGTGACCATAGGCGGAAGCGCCATGGGCGTAGTGGGGATGCTGGTATTTATCCCGCTATGTTCCGTTTTGTATGCGCTTTTGCGTGAGGCGGCGACCGGAAGGCTTGAGAAGAAAGAGATAAGGGCCAAGGGACAGAAACAGCCAGGGAAGCCTCAAAAGGGAAAAATGGCCTGATAGGCTGCAAGGCTTTGGGGGAATTTAGTTTTGGATCTGGTTTATGATAAAAGTTACATTTTCTTCTATGGGCCTTGTACCATCCACTGGTATGACAGGGCAGGTTAAAGAGGATATCCATTCTTCAACTGTATTTTCTGCCCTGGATTTCACAAAATCAAAGAACTGCTCTTCACGGTCATGCAAATCTCCGCCGGATAACATGCGATTGCCGAATTTCTGAAAGGAACGGTTTCTGACTCGCTGTATCCGAATCGTTTTAGGAACATCCATCCATATGGCATACTGAAGGAAGGGATAGAAAGCCTCCCCATAATCCCCTTTTACAGAGGCAAAAACAAAGTTTTCATGTGTTTTAACTTCATGAAAAAGAAGCTTCTCAACTTCTTGCCGGGTTCTTGGAGAGGCATAGATATAATCAGGATCTGTCTTGGGGAAATATAAGTCTTCATTATCTATAAAATAGAAATGCAGTTTTTCTGCAAGGGCTTTTCCCAATGTGCTTTTTCCAGTGCCATTCAGGCCGCATATAACGATTCCTGTTCCCATAAGTTTTCTCCTTTCAATCATTGTGCCCTTTTATGTAGATAGCAGGATAATCAGGTGGGATTGTCTGGCAATACTACCTGTGCAATAATAGATTACAGGAAGCAACTACCTTTAGACACGATTGCGCTTTGCTTACATTATAATATGAACCCTTCTTTTTG
>JAETTS010000053.1 GCA_021769025.1 Enterocloster bolteae | reverse complement strand
GAGATTAAGAGAGCCTATGAGCTTCTGGCTGTGTGCTGCTATAACAATAAAGACATGGCCGGCTGTGTCAAATTTACCTCCCTTCTTTTAAAAGAAGATCCGTATCTGATGAACACAGCTATGATTTTGATCGGAGCGTTTTACCGGGATGAGGAGACTGTGGGAAAAGGAAAGGCTGGAGCTATGGAGGTAGCCGCATTTTTGGGAAAATCTTTCTATGACTTCCGTTCATTAAAAGACCGTCTGTTTGTCTTAAAGGCTTCTATGGCGGCAGGATATCAGGAATTGATCCAGGTAATGAGGGAAATGTTTACCCCGGAGGAGCTTGCGGCTGTGGATCGGGCTTTGGGGAGAGGCTGAAAGGAATAGGGAGAATGAAGAAAAGTAAGAATCTGCGGATTTCCCAGTGTATGATCGTAAAAAATGAGGAGAAGAATATTGAGAAAGCCCTTTCCTGGGGGAAGGGAATTGTGGCGGAGCAGATTGTAGTGGATACTGGCTCCACAGACCGAACCGTGGAGATTGCCAAGGCAATGGGGGCACAGGTCTACTATTTCCAATGGATTGATGATTTTGCTGCGGCGAAAAATTTTGCCATCGAAAAGGCCAGGTATGAGTGGATTGCCTTACTGGATGCGGATGAATATTTCACAGAAGAGGATGCAAGGAAGCTTCCCGCTGCTGTCTGGCGGGCCCAGGAGAACCGATGCGATGGGATTGCAACCGGATGGATCCAACTGGATGACCAGGGCAGGATTACATCGGCGGACACCCAGATACGTGTCTTTCGCAATGGCCCTACGGTACGGTATAAACGGAGGATCCATGAATATTTGTCAGCAGACAATCATCCGCCAGTTGTAGATGTGCGGGTCAATGACCTGTCCATTTTCCATACAGGCTATACGGTTGAAAATTATAAGAAAAAAAGGGAGAGCAGGCGGAATCTGAACCTGATCCTGGCTGAGCTTGAGGAACATCCTAAGGAATGGGATATGTGGGGATACCTGGGGAATGAGTATGACTCTATGAAAGACTATGAGGAGGCAGAAAAAGCGTACAGGAAAGGCATCTCCCTGATGCCGGAGCACTTGCGGGAAAACGATGCTATGGCTTCCGTTATTTTTACCAGGCTTCTTCAGCTTCTCACCTTTTTGCCAAAGCCAGATGAGGCGGCTATCATGGATGTCTATGAGAAGGCTGTACGGTCTATGCCAAAGGAAGCAGACTTTGATTATATGGTAGGGCAATACTATGCCTCCCACAATCAGCCCCAGCTGGGGGAGAAGCATCTGCTGAGGGCTCTGAAGATTCTGGAACAGCACGGCAATATGGCAAAGTCGGAGAATCTCTCTGGTAATATATTGAAGACGTATGAGATGCTGGCTATATGTTGTTTCAATAGTGGAAAGCTGTCAGAGTGTATTCGATATGGGACGATCCTTCTGAAGGAGGATCATTATCTGATGAGCACTCTTGTGGTTCTGCTGTCTGCGTTTTCCAAGGATGAAGGGACAGTCAGGATGGGCGAGGAAGGAGCTATGCAGGTGGCAGGCTTTCTTAAGAATGCTTTTTATGATTTCTATTCCTTGAAAGACCGGCTTTTTGTACTGAGAGCAGCTATGGCGGCAAAGTATGAGGCTTTGGTGGCAGTGATGCGAAAGCTCTTTACTCCAGAGGAGATGGCAGCTGTTGACAGGGCGCTTGAGCAGGAGAGAAAGAAGCAGGAGGATCAAGAACCGCGGGAGGAGCAGAAACAGGGGGATCAAGAACTAAGGGAAGAGCAGAGAGAGCAGGAGGTTCAGGGATCGCAGGAACAGCAGAGAGAACAGGGAGATCTGATACAGCAGGAAAAACTGGAAGAAAAGAGAATATCAGAAAACCAGGATCCAAAGACCAGGTCAGGTGAGGGACAAAAGCCGCAGATCAATCAGGGATCGCAGAAAGATAAAGAGAAAGAAACGGTATCGGAGGAGAAAAAACTGCGAATTGTCCTGTTCTATTCAGAAGTGGAGTCCTTCAATTTCTTCACTGACCGTCTTGATGAACAGTTAAAGGCAAGGGGGCATGAGACCTTTATTATGGATCTGCGCGCCAATGTTCCAGAGGATAATCCCCATTCTTATGTTTACTTCAATAGGTTTATTGCCCAGGATGTGGATGCAGCCATCTGTTTTGATGCGTTGGGGGTCAGGACAGATCTGGCGATTAATATCTGGAACCAGCATCAGGCAGTTGTCGTAGATATTTTAATGGATGCCCCTACCCGAATCCATGGGGCTTTGGTGAAGCATTCTCAAAAGTATATTCTTCTGTGCTGTGACAGAGATCATGTAGAATATGTGAAACGTTATTACAGACAGACGACACCAGACGTATA
Source organism: Enterocloster bolteae (assembly GCA_021769025.1). The sequence goes on along the minus strand of JAETTS010000053.1, from coordinate 8,452 downwards.
TTTCATGCCTCATGTGGGAGTGATGCCAGGGAAGGATGCTTTGGTGATTCCGTATCAAGAGAAAACGTATGATATCCTGTTCTCAGGCACCTATTACCCCCCGGAAAATAAACTTTCTGATCTACATGCTGAGTTAGATCAGACATTTCCTGGAGATAAAGGGATTCACAGGTTTTATGGCTATGCCTATGAGAACCTGTTGAGAGACAGCAGCCTGACTGTAGAACAGGCGATTCTTGCCACAGCCAGACAGCTGGGATGGGAAGTTTCCGATGATCTGATGAAGGCCTTAATGTACTGTGCAGACTCACTGGACTGGGCGGTACGTATGTACTACCGAGGCCAGGTTGTGAAAACTCTGGCGGAAGCCGGAGTGCACCTGCATCTTCTGGGGCGGGGATGGGAGAATCATCCGTCTATAGAATGTTCCAACGTCTGTCAGATCAATGACCGGATTCCTTATGAGAATACCCTGGCCTATATGGCGGATGCAAAGATCAATTTAAACGTGATGCCTTGGTTTAAAGCAGGAACCCATGACCGGATCTTTAATACACTGCTTCAGCGTTCTGTCCCACTTACGGATTCCAGCACATGGATCGATGAGAATTTTACAGACGGAAAAGATATAGCGCTCTACGATCTGAAACACCTGGATCGGCTGCCGGAGATTGTAAATCGGCTCCTGGCAGATGAAAAGCTGGCGGAGACAATTATCTCCAATGGATATGAAAAAATCGCGAGAGACTTTACCTGGACTAATTGTGCAGACCAGATATTACACTATATCACAAACGCTTACCCTTGCCAGTAGAATGGCATTGGAACGATTATGAAGTACTGACCAGATTTCAAATTGGCACGAAGCCCACTGGACTTTAGGCGCTTCGTGCCATTATCCTGGAACTTATGGGACGGATACTGCCCAAAGGGGCCCTCCACTGTCATAGCTTCTTTTCAACTCATTCAACAGTTGCTGTAGATCCCACTCCCTGGTGCAATTTTCATAACTGGCTGGATCTGCAATGTACACGTTTCCATTATAGCAAAGCTGGGCAATGATGATAAAATGTCCATTCTTTGTCAGGCTTCCTTTTCCCATCAGGGCTACGAGAACATGACCTGTACGAAGAAGTTCTTTGACATTCTCTACCGATCGGTCAGTGACGCTCTCCACCTGCAGTCCATAGGCAGAGATACTGTTGGGAATCAGACTGTGGTAAGATCCGCTTTGAGGTGCATAACATCCATTGGCTACAGACCAGTCAGCGATCTCGATAGGGGTTACACCGGTGGGGGAGAAGCTGTTGATGATCATAGCCGCGCAGACAGGGCCGCAGCCATAACGTCCGATGGGATCCGCCCCACCATACAGATAATCCTTCCAACGGGCATCTCCTTGGCTATAGTATAGAAGAGGCCCTATAGCAGTATCCAGCATATAGGAGAATATGGCATCCTCAGGCGGGAAAAACACCGGTTCCGCCTGAAAGAGGGAGATGTCGCCTAACTCTGTGGTGTGCTTAATGTAAGAAACGTTTTCATCGATCACCAAAGGAAGTTCTGGCTGGCAGGCCTGGGATGCAATGTATTGCCCTATGGTGGAACTTTCATCCAATATGCTTCCCCATATGGAAACACGGATTCGTGCCAGGCAGGAAGAAGCAAAGGCATATGCCTTGTCTGACAGGGCATCTAACTCTCCTAACGTAGAAGGGCGGAAATAAAGAAACAGGCTGATCATTATGGCCCCGAAAGTGGCTATAATTCCGCCTGTTATGAATTTTTCTGCGCCGCTTTTTTTCTTACGGTTGTCATGCATACTGGTAATCTCTTCCACAGAGATCCGGAAGACAGAATCGTTGGACTGTCTTCCGGCATCATGCCTGCTATCAACAGTATGCTTTTTTTTCAATCGTCTTTTTTGTTCAAACACATTATCCCTCATGATTCTCTATAAATTTATGGCGGCTATCCCTTATCCTTTCGCTTTGGCAAGCTGAGCCAGGACAACCTGAGGAATGGTACTCAAAGCAGCCTGCTGGCAGACTCCACCGATCTTGTAGGCTTCCATAGGCATTCCATAGACAACACAGGTCTCCCGATCCTGCCCGATGGTATAGGCTCCTGCTTTCCTCATACGGAGCATACCCATGGCACCATCCGCTCCCATGCCAGTAAGGATCACGCCGATAGCCCGGCTTTTTACATTGGCAGCCACAGAGTCAAACAGTACATCGACAGAGGGACGGTGTCCGCTTACCTTTGCCTCGTTGGTACAGGTGACAGAATACCCGGATCCTAAGCGTACCACGCGCATCTGCAGTCCACCAGGGGCAAGGAGGATCAGGCCTGGCTGAACCTTGTCACCATGGGCCGCTTCTTTTACCTCCAGCTTGCAGATACGGTTCAGTCTCTCAGCGTACATCGCTGTAAAGCCTGGCGGCATATGCTGTGTGATGACAATCCCTGGCATCCTGGCTGGAAACTGCCGAACCACTTCCAGAATCGCCTCTGTTCCACCTGTGGAAGCGCCGATGGCAATCAGGTCAACATTGGAATTCATAAAAGGAACTCTGTTGGCCCCGCTTGCAGAGGATGAGACTCCCTGTGAAGCCGCTGTGACGGAAGCGGCATGCAATGTAGCAGAAGGAGCAGCTCCGTAGGAAGTGGAAGCAGCGGGAGAGGAAGCGCCTTTGGAGAGAACCGACATATTTGCCGGAAGACGCACTCTGGCATTGGCACCGATGGACAATTTGGATTTCAGAGTGGCTAAAAATGCCTCTTTGCCTCCGATGTCTGTGCTGGGCTTGCGCACAAAATCAATGGCTCCTGCCGCCAGGGCATCGAAAACCTTTACATTGAGGGAGGATACCAGAATAACAGGAACCGGATGGGTTGGAAGAACCTCTTTTAAAAACTCCAGGCCGGTCATTCCTGGCATCTCAATATCCAGAGTCATAATATCCGGATTTAAGATTGGCAGCTTGTTCTTGGCATCCAAAGCATTGACTGCATACCCAACCACTTCAAAGCGTGGATCTGCCCCTAAGTTTTGTATGAGCCAGCTTCGAAATACAATAGAATCATCCACAATCATCAATCGGATTTTTTTCTCCATAATTCAATCCTTCTTTCTCAAGTCTTCAAATCTCATAAGGTGCAATCACACAGGTATGTTCCCTAGTATTCCTTGCTGAATCAACCGCTATTTCCACAAGGCAGCACTAGCCAAAGCACCTGTAATATAAGAAATGGACATGCCTGCTGATACAGACATGTCTATTCATAAAAGCAGCATTTACTTATCACTCTTTCGATAAATAGCCGGTTTGATATACTCATAAGGACAGGTAGCCTTATTAAGTCCCTCGGAATGGCCGATAAAAAGATGACCACCGGGGACAGTTGCATTATAAAATCTCCGCACAAGGGCATCCTTGGTGGCCTGGTCAAAATAGATCATAACATTCCGGCAGAAGATCAGATCAAATTTTCTCTTGAAATTGATGGGATCCATCAGGTTAAACGTCCGGAAGATCACATTCTGCTTAATGGCCGGAGAGACCGTATATGTATCCTTATCCGCCTTCACAAAATATTTCTGTTTCCAGGTCGGCGGAAGAGAGGACATGCCTTCCTCGCCATACGTAGCATGAATAGCCGTATTCAAAATCTTCTGTGAGATATCTGTCGCCAGAATCCTGGTATCCCACTGGGAAGCCTGGGCACCAAAATATTCCTTCAGATACATGGAAATGGTATAGGGCTCTTCGCCGGAGGAACAACCGGCACTCCAGATAGCCAAACACTTATCTTTTGCGTGCTTCTTGGCCAGATCCGGAAGGATAATATCCCAGAGATATTTAAAATGTTCTTCCTCTCTAAGAAAGTATGTATAGTTGGTAGTCAGCTTATTGAGCATAGCCGTAACCATCTCGGTGTCCCGCCCGGAAGTGATCTCATCCACATAGGCGGAAAAATCACGATAACCCTGGGAGGATAGGGAGTTGGAAAGACGGCTTATGATAAGCTGTTTTTTCTTACTTAAATCAATACCATAATTTTTTTGAATATACTTATATAAGCGTTGGAAATCATTATCGGTTAATGTCAGCATCAAATCACCTCGATCTTATAGACGAGTGCTTTCATTTCTGCAGCCGTGAAGCCTGGAATACAGGGGATGAAAGCCCAACTTTTATATTAAAGTTCAGCAAAGGACAGGGCATCACAGTCGATAGACATATAGACACTGCCGTCTTCCATGTTTACCATTCCGTTTAACAGCTTTTGCTGGCGCTTTAGAGGGATGGGCCGTACATTCTTAAAATCAATATCGATCACCTGCCGTACAGAATCCACAATGATTCCAAGGGAGATGCCGTTGATATCCAACACAATGATACAGGGTCTCCGGTCTTCGGAAGAATCAGATAGACAAGAGTATTCTGTCTCACCGTTGCCCATGCGCAATTTGATATCCACCACAGGGAGAACCTGGCCTCTTAAATTGATGACCCCTTTGATATAAGGCGGCATCAAGGGCAAGGTAGTAATTGAGTGGTTGTTGATGATCTCTATGACATATTTGGTACTGATGTAGAGAATAAGGTCTCCGGAATCGAAGGTGAGGCAGCGTTCCACAGTAGAATTCTCATCGGTTTCTTCCGTTTCCAGGATGTCCAGGTTGTTCATTTCTTCAGACATGTTTCATTCCTCCCTTCTATAATTATACATTTTCCAGAGCCGCGCCATGGAGGCTTGGAATATCCAGAATCATGCTGATATTTCCATCACCCATGATGGTGCAACCGGCAATACCGGAATTTTTAAGATCAAAACAATTCAGATAAGCAGGAAGCGGCTTTACAACGGCCTGCTGTTCGCCAACCAACTCATCTACAAAGATGCAGAAGGAACGGTCGCTGGCTTCCACCCACATGAGAACGCCGGCATCCAGGCTGTCAATATCAGTCTCAATGCCATAGAACTGGTGGAGGCGTACCACCGGATAGAAATTACCTAAACGCTCTACCATCTCACAACCATTCTCGTCATGAAGAATCTCCTCCGGAGTGATCTTGAAGGACTGGCGGATATTGGCGATGGGGATAATGAAAATAGAACTTCCCACAGTCACCCTCATGCCATCCACAATCGCCATGGTAAGCGGAATATTCATGGTAAAGGTACTTCCTTTTCCAAGCTCGCTGCTGACTGATACAACACCGCCCACAGACTCAATATTCTTCTTAACCACATCCATACCCACGCCTCTGCCGGAGAACTCGGTTACCTCCTGGTTGGTAGAGAAGCCTGGCAGCATGATGAAACCTAAGATTTCCTTCTTGGAATATTCGCTTTCCGGTTTTACTAAAAGGCCTCTGTCCCTGGCCTTCACAAGCAGCTTATCCGGATCCATGCCGGCACCGTCATCGGTAATGGAGATGATTACCTCGCTGCTGGTATGGGAAGCGGACAGGATAACCTCGCCCTGGGCATTCTTTCCTGCACGGATACGATCCTGAGGATCATCCTCAATACCGTGATCCACAGCGTTACGAACCATATGCATGATGGGATCCTGAATGCTGTCCACAATGGTTTTATCAATTTCCGTGTCTTCACCGATCAGGGTGAGGCGCACGTCTTTATTCAATTTCTGCTTCATATCCCGAACGATACGGCTCATCTTCTGGAACACGCCGGAGATAGGAACCATTCGGAGAGACATGGAAATATCCTGTAAATCATCGGTAAGCTTGCGCAGCTGGCGGGCAGACTTCATAAAATTATCGTACGCATCCCTGCTTAACTGGTTTAACTCCGGGGAGGAGGTGACCATGGACTCGGTGATAACAATCTCGCCTACCAGATTCTGTAAGCTGTCCAGCTTCATCAGGCTGACACTGATTAAATTCTGCTTCACAGGAGCATTGGTTGCCTGCTTGGCAGGAGCCGCAGGCTTGGGGGCAGGCTTTGACTGCACGGGAGCTGCTGGTTTTGTGGTGCCATCAGAAGCCGCTATGGGAGCCGGGGTGGGCTCTGGCTCTGGTTCAGAAGCCTCCACTACCTCAAAGGAGCGGATATGGCCTTGGGTTCTCAAAATATCAGATGCCTTGGAAGCTGCCTCCATGGTTTCAAATCCCATGTAAAAGCCGTCTTCAATAATGGTGGCGGCGGTTGAGGAGTCGGATTCCATACCTTCAGGGTAATAGCGGAACTCAAGATCGCATTCTTTTACTGCGTTGACGATCATGTATGCCCTTAGGTTCTCCATTCCGATTCCCTCTTCCAAAAAAACATGGATAAAGCACACTGCCTTTTTGTCTTCAGGAAGGTTATCAGGAACAGTAGCAGAGACGGCAGCCGGAGGCTCCGGGGCTGGATCTTCAGCCGGTATCTCGGCCTGTCCTTCAGGAGTTTCCTCCTTTACACCGCTGACTGTCTTTAGAAACTGGTTGATCTCAGCGGCAAATTCGTCCATATCGGCATCCAAGGGTTCCCCCCGCTCTACCTTTTCCACCTGTCCTCTCAGGCAATCCTCAGAACGGAACATCAGGTTAAACAGCTCCTTTTTATGCTGGGAGCTTAAGGATTCGATTCCCTTGTCACGTATATAAAAGAACAAATCTTCTATATGATGCGCAACGCTTGCGATGGCAGCAAACTCCATCATGGCTGAAGAACCCTTGATGGTATGCATGATCCGGAAAATTTCGTTTACATCATCAGAAGAAAAATCTCCCACCTTCTCATCATCCACCAGCATCTCGTCCAGTCGGTCTAAAAGGGAATTTGTTTCAAAGAGGTATGTATCTAGTATACTGCTGTCCATACCGTTATCCATTCTATTACACCACCTATCCTTGTATGATTTTGCATGAAAACAAAGAGTCCGGACTACCGGACTCCCGCGCTTAAGCGCGGCTGCGGCATAAACAATCTGCGGCGAAAATGCGTGGCAGACCATAACACACTAGATTTATTATCGGCGGAAACAGGGATTTGTTAAGAGTTTTTAAGGAAGAAAACAAGAAAAAATAAAAAAAGATGGAATTTTATGCCCAAGAGTATTATCAAAAACAGAAATGTGCCGAAATAACTAAAAGAGCATAAAGGCTGTTTGTGAGATAGTCTGAAACTTAAAAATTTACAGAAGGCTCATTAAGGAGGAGCGGCAAATGAAAAATTTAAAAGTCAGCAGTAAATTCATAGTATCATTTGGTGCCATCCTGGTATTGTTTTTGATATCAGTGATTGCTGCCAGCTTGGGAATTTCCACAGCCAAGTCAAGCTACAGGAAATTCTATGAGGAAGACTATGAGGCTGTCAATCAGGTGAAGGACATCCGTTATGACCAGCAAAGCGCTATGAAGGAACTGATGCTGGCGATCATGACGGAAGACACTGAGGATGCCAGGCAGCGGGTTGATAAGGCGACACAGCATATGAATGATCTCCAGGCCGGACTTCAGTGGATTTACAGCAACTATACAGGGGATGTATCCCAGCTGAAAGAGTTTGAAACCAAGCTGGGCGAGAACAAAGATGCCAGGAGCCGTGTAGGCGAATATGCAATAGAGGGAACAGCAGAAAGCAAAGCGGCAGCCCAGGATATTATGCTCAATGAATATAACCCAAGGATTGAGCAGTGTGTAACCGTGCTGGCCAATGCCGTTGAGAAGATGACTTCTGAAAGCAATGCAAGCTTCCAGAACTCCATGAGAATGCTGGATATTCTGACCGCTGTGTCTGTGGGTATTGCAGCAGTTGCATTTATTATTACGCTGTTTATTGCCCTTAACCTGACTGGCAATATCTTGACTCCTGTAAGGAAGATTGAAGATGCCATGAAGGAAGTGGTGAAAGGTAACCTTTCTGTTGAGGTTGATTACCAGTCCAACGACGAGTTTGGTTCCATGGCAAGGAGCATGCATGCGGTGACCAGTGGCGTAGGCGCTATCATCAGGGATATTGAGCGGATCCTTACTTCTATGGCCAACAATGATTTTGCTGCCAGATCTACGGACAGAAGCATGTACATCGGTGATTACCAGAAGATCCTTGAGGCGATGAAGGGGATCAAGAACAGCCTGAACACAACTATGACCACATTGAATCAGTCGGCAGAACAGGTGTCTTCCGGCTCCGACCAGGTATCCTCCGGTGCCCAGGCATTGTCCCAGGGTGCAACCGAGCAGGCTTCCTCTGTGGAAGAACTTGCAGCTTCTATTAATGAGGTTTCAGGACATATTAACCGTAACGCAGAGGGTGCTCAGGATGCCAGCAGAAAGTCTGTGGAAGTGGGCGAAGAGGCAGGAGAGAGCAACCGCAGAATGCAGGATATGCTTTCCGCTATGTCCGATATCAGCAATTCCTCCGACGAGATCGGCAAGATTATTAAGACCATTGAAGATATTGCATTCCAGACCAATATTCTGGCATT
>JAETTS010000977.1 GCA_021769025.1 Enterocloster bolteae | reverse complement strand
ATGGCCTGTTCATAACGCTGGTAGGGACCGCCGATACCGTAAAAGTCCATATTATCACGCTGCTTTTGGGATAATTCTTCAATTTCAGACTGGGTTTTTATTTCTTCTTTTTGAATGATTGTTAAGAGATGCTCTTTTATTTTTTCAAGCTTTTTCATCAGGCAGCCTCCTTCCTGTCCTCTGAGTGGAAAAACTCACTGATGTCCCATGTGCCGGTCAGATATTTTGCCGCAGGGCATACTTCAGCATCGTCATCCTTGCTGCAGGTGCAGTTTCCATTCCTGTGCATGGAGAGCAGGGAAGCCAGTTTTTCCCACTGGCGGCTTCTGTCATTTGCCTCAGCAATGTTGCTGCAGCGGTGGTATCTGCCGCAGCTTTCTTCACAGTCCTCCAGCATCTTTTCAGCTCCCATACAGACTGCAGGTGCGCATCTGGCAAAAGATATAAAAAACTCCGGCGTTAAAGATGCATCTTGCAGGTGGTTCAGGGTAAGCTCCATCAGGTCATTGTGGCTCATATTGGCGTCATAGAAGTCGTCAAAGCATACGCACAGCCAGTTCAGCAGCTCAGGAAATTCCTCCAGGTGCCCTGTATGGAACCGGGTGTCCGGATTCTGGGCGGCATCGGCCAGTGCATTTGCAAAGTCCTCCTCCAGATAACGCTTTTCCTTGATCCGGTATGCCTTCTCAAGCTCCTCCTCTGTAAGCGTGATCGTAATACTGTCTTTTCCGATAAGCCGTTCTATTGCTAATTCTTCCATGTGGTACTCCTTTCACTGTAAATGTGATGTCATGCGCTCTTTGCCTTTGCCTGCGCAGTATCCAGTAGTTCCAGGGGAACCCATTTTCCGTCCTGCCAGATACAATGGCTGGCGCTGCAGTAGATCATGGGCGGTATATCCGGATTCTCCAGACATTCCTGTGTTATATACAGTCCCAGATGCTTTGCGTAGAAGGGTTCCAGATCCGTCAGGATTTTCTGCCGCAGCGTCAGGGCAAGGG
>JAETTS010000976.1 GCA_021769025.1 Enterocloster bolteae | reverse complement strand
AAGGGCATTGAGGAACGTCTTTATCAGAAATGGATGGATAACGGATATTTTCATGCAAAAGTAAATCCGGATAAGAAGCCATTTACCATTGTAATGCCGCCGCCCAACGTAACCGGACAGCTTCACATGGGACATGCCCTGGATGAGACCATGCAGGACATTCTGATCCGTTTCAAGAGAATGCAGGGATATGAAGCACTGTGGCAGCCCGGAACAGACCATGCAGCCATTGCTACAGAGGTAAAAGTAATTGAGAAACTGAAAAAAGAAGGCATTGATAAAAACGAAATCGGCCGTGAAGAATTCTTAAAGCATGCATGGGCATGGAAGGAAGAATACGGCGGAAAGATCATTAATCAGCTGAAGAAGCTGGGAGCTTCCGCTGACTGGGAGAGAGAACGCTTCACCATGGATGAAGGATGCTCCAAGGCTGTTCAGGAAGTTTTTATTAAATTATATGAAAAAGGATATATCTACAAGGGCTCCAGAATCATTAACTGGTGTCCTGTATGCCAGACATCGATTTCGGATGCAGAGGTAGTTCATGAGGATCAGGATGGCTTTTTCTGGCATATCAATTATCCCATTGTTGGAGAAGAGGGACGTTTTGTAGAGATTGCCACGACCCGTCCGGAAACGCTTCTTGGAGATACTGCCGTAGCAGTAAATCCGGAGGATGACAGATACAAAGATCTGGTTGGCAAGATGCTGAAGCTTCCGCTCACTGACAGGGAGATCCCGGTAATTGCAGATGAATATGTAGATAAAGAATTCGGAACCGGATGCGTAAAGATTACGCCTGCACATGACCCGAATGACTTTGAAGTGGGCAGACGTCATAACCTGCCGGAAATCAACATTATGAATGACGACGCTACCATTAACTCCCTTGGAGGCAAATATGCGGGAATGGACCGCTATGAGGCACGTAAGGCTATGGTAGCTGATCTGGAAGCACAGGGACTTTTGGTAAAAGTAGTTCCCCACAGCCACAGCGTAGGAA
>JAETTS010000975.1 GCA_021769025.1 Enterocloster bolteae | reverse complement strand
TGACAGAGAGCTGATGCTTATTGTAGCACTGCCAGCTCAATTCCCGCTCAAATTCCATCATGCCAAGCTCCACATAAGGAAACAAGGTGATTTCCTTGTCCTTTTCTGTCCGGAAACGAAGGCTCCAGATCAGGCAGTTCTCCTCTTTTCCCACAAAATAAGTAGCAGTCACTGATACTCCGTTTTTTTCTGCCTGAAAACGGGTATATCCCATACCATGGGTGGAACTCCAAGTATCCGGTTTTGCCGGACAAGGCTCATTGGTTGGCGTCCAGACTGTCTCGCCGTCACGAATATAGGTATAGAATCCGCTCCGATCCATAGGCAGATGAAAAAAACGATAGTGATTAATCCTGAAAATCTGCGGAGACTTATAAAATGCCACGCCGCCACCGCAATGGGAAATCATCGTGTGAAAAGTCCCGTTGGACAGATAGTTCATCCATGGCGTCGGACTATTGTATTTATCAAAAGTAATCTCTTTTAGTTCGTTGTCAAAACGGTACATAAAATATCACATCTCATGTTCCAGGATTTCTCTGATCTTTGCGTCTGCAGCTTTCCCCAGGAGTCTTTGCCCTTCTCTATCCAAATGTACCCCCTCCCATGCGCTCGGCTCGGTCACCCTGGAAGCATCCAGAAAATTGCAGCCGTAGTCTTTCGCAAGCAATCGATAATGTTCGCCAAGTTCAAGGGATTTCGCTTCAGAGTTTCCATCAATAAAATCATGAACACCTCTGTCATGAATATGTGGCGGCGCAATCAAGAGAATCTTTGGCGGCTTCCCGGTATCCCAGACAAAAGGCGTTAAAACGGTTTTAATCAAAAGTTCCATTCCCCGCCGGATGTCCGGCACGGAAGCGTGATAGGTATTTTTCATATCATTGGTTCCCAGAAGGAATACCACCAGATCCAGAGGCTGGTGGCTCTGGAGAATGGGAATGAGCAGAGACAGTCCGTTCTTTCCACAAGCAGCAGGATCCTCCAGGGAAGTCGTCCTGCC
>JAETTS010000974.1 GCA_021769025.1 Enterocloster bolteae | reverse complement strand
CACAGATTTCCTGTGCATCGTCAATGGCCAGATTCTCTGCTTCTGACACCGTTTTCAGGACCGTATAAGGACCATTCACCCATCCGCAGATTCCCTGTACTTCCGGATGACTGGCATCCCCGATGATCACGATATGCCTGCCTTTAGCACTCTCCCGCTCCACAATCCTGTGGATTTTCAGGACAAAGGGGCAGGTTACATCCACATAGGACAAACCACAGGATTCCAGCTTATCGTAGACTGCCTTTCCCACGCCGTGAGAACGGATCACCACAATTCCGCCCCGGAGACTTTCCAGTTCCTCCTCGGATACAACAGAAACGCCCTTTTTTTCCAGGTCTGCCACCACTTCTTCATTATGAATGATGGGGCCAAGTGTGTAAATCGGACCCTCGCCGGATTCGATCAGTTCATAGACCTTATCTACCGCCCTTTTTACGCCAAAGCAGAAGCCTGCTGTTTTTGCTATCTTCAGCTCCATGGTTTTTCCGCCTTTTCTTTATTGTTTTGTTTTCTCCCGGAAAATATCCAAAATTGCTGCAACTACTTCGTCAATGGACATTTCGGAAGAATCCACCAGAACAGCGTCATCTGCCTTACGAAGGGGAGAGATTTCCCGTTCCATATCCCGTCTGTCCCGTTCCTCGATATCCTTTTGGATCTCCTCTATATTGCAGGCAACTTCCTTTTCCAAAAGCTCTTTATAACGGCGCTTCGCTCTGGTTAAGGAGCTGGCAGTCAGGTAGATTTTAACATCTGCATTGGGAAGAATTGTAGTACCGATATCCCTTCCATCCATGACAACACTCTGGGATGCGGCAAGACCTCTCTGTAAGCCAAGAAGATGCTCCCGTACTTTCGGATTAGCAGAACTTAGGGATGCCATTTTTCCCACTTCTTCTGTTCTCAAACGGCTGTTTATATTTTCCTGATTCAGAAGAACGATCTGCTCTTCGTTTTTATATTCAATGGAAACGTCTGCTCCGGAACAGGCTGCTGCGAT
>JAETTS010000973.1 GCA_021769025.1 Enterocloster bolteae | reverse complement strand
ACCCCCGGAAGCATAACCACTCCGTCCTGTCTGTCTCTGTCACCGTCCTCGGCATGGAAAGCGCCTAAAATCACTTTCTTTGCCCCCGTGCCTTCACAGATCAGCATGGTGGATTCGTCCAGAATATTGGTCAGCATAAAAAACATCATATCCATTCCCCTCTGCTGTTTATGGGCTTCCACTATATAGAGAATGAGGCGGTCCTTTAAGGAGTCCAGTTCCTGAGCATTGAGGGAACTGACCTGTCCAACGCCGAAGGACACTTTACCTGCCGTAAACCGCTTGAAATCCTGATAGAAGATCTCTTCATCCGTCTTGCTCTTTAAATCGCTTCCCGCCGTAAACATCTCTTTTGCATAATCCTCCAGCTGTATTTCGGCAATGGCCGCCAGTTCAAGGGCGGCTCTTTTGTCTACCTCCGTACAGGTGGGGGAACGGAACAGCAGCGTATCAGAGATAATGGCACTGCAAAGAAGCCCGGCGATAGTCTTATCCACGGCTGTCCCGGCCTCCTGATACATCTGGTACACTATGGTGGCCGTGCATCCCAAAGGCTGATTTCTGAAAAATACGGGAGAGATCGTCTCTATGGTTCCCAGTCTGTGATGATCAATAATCTCCATAATTCTTGCGTTGTCAATTCCGTCTACAGCCTGGCTTTTTTCATTATGATCCACCAGGATCAGTTTCTTGCCCTGAGCGCCTAAAAGGTTCCGGCGGGAGATCATTCCCTTATATCTGCCGTTCTTATCCAAAATCGGGAAATCCCGGTATCTCTTGCTGGCCATTACATCCTTGATCTCATCAATAACATCATTCTCATCAAAGGTGATGAGCCCGTCAGTCTTCATAAAGTAGCTGATGGGCATGCTCTGATTGACCAGCCTGGCAACCGTATATGTATCATAGGCAGTGGCGATTACCGTGCATCCCCGCTCCTGGGCCAGTTTTTTGATGGTCATGGACACTCCGGCTCCTTCACAGACAATAATGCACGCCGCCTCC
>JAETTS010000972.1 GCA_021769025.1 Enterocloster bolteae | reverse complement strand
TGCCGCCCTTTTATCTCTCTTTTCCGCCATCATCCTTCAGACCCTGATCCGCAATAACCGGCAGGACTTTGAATTCCGTCTGATTCAGACCCACCATGAGTATCTTCGCCTTCTTGAGGAAAAGTCTGAAAAGTCATGATTCCAAGTATGGGAATGCACAGCATAATTCCTAAAAAATATCTTATGATGACGCAGGGACCGAACACCAGCGTAAACCCATAGCAGCCCAAGAACAGAGGAAGTATCAGATAAAGATACTTCCTTTTTGCCAGCAGAATACCTGCCGCCAGGAGAACACACCAGCTATAAAAAGAAGTATAAAAAAAGACGGACAGTCCCGGCAGGAATGTTTGCAGGTTTTCGTCGGTGAACCAGGAATAATAAGCTTTCAGCCACGGCAGTTTGCTTCTGGTCTCCACCCTGTGGGCCTCATCGAAGGGCTCTGACATGCTGTACTCCACATAACAGCTGGAATCGCCTCCCATATACCACAGCCCCATCATGTTGTAAAGAGGAGATTTCACATACTCCCCCGGAAATTGTCTTCCCAGCCTCACCCACAGTCTCAGAAAGTCTGACATCTCAAACTGCTCCATATTCATCCCCGCTTTTACCGGGTCCGACACATAATATTTGTACCGCAGAAGCCAGGATTCGTCAAAAAACCGCAGAAGTTCCTCCTTGTCCTTTGGAGTAAATTCCTCCTGATGGTATACGTAGGAGCGGGCCATCTGCTGCATGGGCAGACTCATCATCTCCGCCCTGCTTCCTTTTTCCGCGTCAAGCCCCTTCTCCAGCGCAAAAAACATGCCCTGGCTCACCGCGATGCATAAAAAGGTAAGGCCTGTGGCTTTCAGAAACAACCCTCCCTGCTTCCTCCTGGCCTTCTGAATCAGCCATCCAAAGCCAAAAAAGCACGCCATCACTGCCAGGCCATAGACGGCATTGTTGCGGAACAGGCACATGGACACGGCGGATACCACAAAAAGGATAAGGCGCCATCCTC
>JAETTS010000971.1 GCA_021769025.1 Enterocloster bolteae | reverse complement strand
AATTTCCTTGCTTCAGCTATTGTTGGCAATATGATTTTCTTCTCTTTCATAATCAAAACTCCTTTTTGGGACGCCCGGTCTTTTGTATATTAAACCATGGTGTCCATGAATGATATTTGGAAAGGTTGACATAAATATACCACCATTGTAATCCATTGTCAAATCCCCCTTCTCCCCTCCCCCATGCCAGGGGGTGTGTTATCATTGTGCAGACTGCTTGGGTTTTGAAGTATTAAACCCGTTTCATTGTGGTTTTTTTAAGGCGGTCCCCAGAAATCTGGAAACCGCCCTTGATTCTTATCTGCCAAATAATGGCTGAATCTGCAAATTTTTAAACTAATCATAGAAATTTTTAGCCATTATGGGTATCCTACCGCTTCAAAACCAGGTGCTGGGGCAGTCCGTTTACCATGAACGGCTGGTAATCCCCCTGTATCAGCGGCTCCACATAATTAACGAATTCCTGTGTCACATAGCTGCCGTCCTTGTTCACCCAGTTCCTTGGCACCACCTTTTCATTGTTGGCAATCTTATGGACATCATAGATGCCGGCCGCGCTCATATAGGGGTCGTCGGATACCCTGTCAATGACAACCATCTTGCCGGTGTCGCCTTCATCCGCCGCCTTAACAGCCGCACCGCCTACCATGAATGCCTCGTTGATGTCCACACGGGAAGCCACATGGGAAGCGCTCCGCTGGAGGGTGGACAGTTCCACGGACCTTGTCTTGCAGCCCAGCTCCGCTGCCAGGAATCCGGCCAGGTAGTCAGCGGTGCCCGCCAGCTGTTTATGCCCAAAGGCATCCACATAATCGCTTCCCCCTGACAGCTGGCACACATACCGTCCGTCCGGGACCTTGATTCCCTCAGATACCGCAATGACGCTGGACGGTTTCTTAACAATCAGATCCTTACACTTTTTAAGGAACTTATCAATGTCAAATGTAATCTCCGGAAGGTATATCAGGTCGGGGCCGCAGCAGTCCTCTGTCTTTGCAAGGGCCGT
>JAETTS010000052.1 GCA_021769025.1 Enterocloster bolteae | reverse complement strand
TGGGCACACGGCTATTGGCAATAATAAATGTAGTCAGCACATATGCGATGACAGCTGCGATGACAATCACTTGTATCCAGCTGAGAATCTCTTCCTTCCAGTTTATGGGCTTTTTCTCTTCCCTTTTCTGTTCTGTTTCCTGTTTCTTCATAAAATTTCCATAACCTTCTTTCTGCCTTATATCACTCTAGTGTATAAGAGTTTCCGATTTTCCGCAAGGGATTTTCGAAAAAGGTAAGAAAATTTTTAGATGTAGGATATAGGGATTCTATGGTATAATCTCAATAGAGATTATACCAGCGCCGGTTCGCGCCCGAGCAAAGGGAGGACAATTTCTTTAGCGAACCATGTGCATCCCCCCGGAGAGTAGAGAGTAGTATGTCCAAAGTCGCATTCCCAAAGGAGGTATCCCCCACCAATGAAAAAGCACCCTCTGGCCCTCATCGGCACTCTTTTTTTTCTGTTAGCAGGCCTATTGCAGCTGGCCGCCAGAACGGTCTCAGGCTTTGCAGAATGGTATGCCATCACCATCTATCCCTGCATCGTAAAAATCTATGGCGGATTCTGCAATCTTCTTCCTATTTCCATCGTGGAGTTTGGAATTTACATTCTCACAATATCTGCCATCCTTTACATAGGACTCCATATCAGACAATGGAAAAAGATCATAGAGGGAATTGTGGCCTTTCTCGGCTTTATCGCCTTTTTATTTACCGTAAACTGCGGTATCAACTACTACCGCAGACCGTTCTCCAGCTATCTGGATCTGGAAGTACGGGATTCCTCTGTGGAGGAATTAAAAGAACTGTGCGTTTATCTGGTGGATCACATCAATGAAACAGCAGATGATTTCGGGCAGCCATCTTTGACCAGCCAGTTTGCCCTTGCCAGGCAAGGCCAGGATGCTATGCAACATCTGGGTACAGAATATCCCCAGCTGTCAGGCTATTACCCACAGCCAAAGCCAGTCCTGGTCTCCTGGATTCTGGCTGTGCAGCAATTGTGCGGGATCTATTCCCCTTTTACAGTGGAAGCCAATTATAATTGGCAAATGACTGGATACAATATCCCTCATACCCTCTGCCACGAACTTTCTCATCTAAGAGGGTTTATGCGGGAAGATGAAGCCAATTTCATTGGTTATCTGGCCTGCATCCGTTCTCAGGAAACGTTTTTTCAATACAGCGGATATCTGATGGGATGGGTTCACGCCGGAAATGCACTGGCAGCTCAGGATTGGGATTCCTATATGGAGCTTCACAGCAAGTTGTCTCCTCAAGCTGTAGAAGACCTGCAGGCCAACAATCGATATTGGGATCGTTATGATAGTAAGGTGGCTGAAGTAGCCAACCAGATCAATGATACCTACTTAAAATTGAACGATCAGGAGGACGGTGTGAAAAGCTATGGACGGGTAGTGGATCTGATGTTGGCATATTATAGAACTCAGGGGGAATGATCCCCCTGAGTTTTGTCTGGTATTGGCTATTTATTGTACCCTTTTTGTTTCTCATAAGCTACAATCAAATCTCTGTTTGCAATCTGGTAGTCATTTAACATACTGTCTGAGAACTGTTCCGGCTCAATCATTGGATTATACCAATCAAATTGTCCGAAGTATTCCATAATGGAAGCATCTTTGAATTTGCGCCCGAGGCGCGCATAGATACCATTGCGTGCAAGGCGGCACATGTTGGCATCAAAGGATTCCAGATATTCCGCCGCGAAAAGTTCCCTGCCACTATTCTCAATGAAATATACAAGCCTGTCTTCCGGCCCTGCACTTTCTTCAGCCACAGTTTCTCCAGACGTTTCTGCTTCTGCCATACTGCTCTGGTTTTCGGCGCTTGCTGCTTCCGTTGCTGTTGTCTCCTCCTCTGAATCATTGACACGTTCGTCAGAAAATTTATAGTAACTCAGGTAACGGGATACCTCCATGGCATTTTTGCTCCAGACCCATTCCACATCCTGCTTTACCCGAACCTTTTCTTTTCCAGTGTGGCAATATAAATCATTATCCGAAATATACAATATGGTGGAAGGATCCACACGGATAAACTGAGTCACATCTTCCCCGATAAGCATTGGTTTTCCCTTGGGATCAAGCAGAGTCAACTCATATCCACGTTTGTCCCTATAATCCGTATATGCCAATAACATCCCATCCTCATAGCTTTGGATCATATCCACCAGAATATCCTTTGCCAGATTCGTCTCTTTTCCATTGTCATAGACATATAGATCGCCATAGGTCCAGCCATCACGGTTATATATATTACAGAGATAGTATAATCTGGAGCCTTCAACTTCTAAGATCTCCGCCTCATCTGCAATATACTGAAATTCGCCAACCTCTCCGCCTAAGATCGGGGCTGAAGACAGATTGCCGTCTGAATCCCCAAAATAGATTTCCTTGCCCTTAGAGTAATGAAGATATCCATACCCTTCGTCAAATATCTCCCCCCATACGCTTGCTGCCGAATCAGACATTCTAAGGGTCTCTGTGCCTGTAGTGAGAACCACATAATTCTGTGCCCCATAATCGATTTGGAAAAGGTCTGCAACATCGTATACGGATGTTATCTCTCCCATACCCACTTTTTCTGTGATAAGGTCAGCTGTGTTGAACACAATCACACCATCAAAAGTCACGGTATTTAGCACAGCATCACTGATCTCTGTCAGTTTTCCATCTGCATAACAATACAAAGTTTTTACAGGAATCCCCTGTTTTTCATCCTCCAAAGCCTCTCGAAGCCTTACGTAGCTATAGTCGGTCAGTCTGCTGTCATCTTCCACATAATCATAGAGCTTCAGAGTGTCTCCGTTTTTAACGGTAAAGTACACTCTCTCATCCAGTGTGCTTATGATATCTACGTTCCTTCCCAGTCGTTGGGAGTCTTTATCAAATCCAACCACGTATAAAGTCTGGCTGTAATCCTCCTCCTGCTTTACATATAAAATGTTATCGAAATCTTCCGCTGTGCTGATGTATGAAAGATGGGAAGCCAATGTTCTCTCACTGTCCGGATGATCCAGGGATACGCCGTATAGTGTGTATCCTGTTTCATAATCCCCCGTCACATAGGCAACCTTCCCTGCGCCGTCGGTATAATAATAGTAGACATCTTTAGCAATTCTGGAGACATCTTCCCCGTTATAATAAAATAGAGAACTGTCGTCATCTGTATAAAGAACCGTTCCATCTTCCAGAAATTCGAACCCGATACAGACATTGCTTGCGATTACTTCCGTGTATTGGTCATTTTTAGTAGGATCTTCTTTTAGTTTTCCGTATTCCGCCTTGCAAAGCGTTCCTGTGACCGTAGATGTATCAAATTTTGTATAGTAATACACGTATTTCCCATCTGGACTGAATGCCAACAGATAGTTTGAGGCATACTCTGCCCTACTTGAAGCAATCTCAATGCTCGTTCCTTCTTTTATATCTGTTATCAGTTCATAACTGCCATCTGAAAAATACGCATACGCATTGCCCTTTGAAAAATATCCATTTGCACTGACCTTTCCTGCAAAAAAAGAAAAAAGGGCTTTGATCCCCAGCACAACCACAACAACCATGACTACAGCTACAGCAACAAGCCCAACCATCACTCTTTTGCCATTCTTCTTTTTAGCCAGGGTCGATTTCGCCTGAGCAGTCTCTTGCCCAACCTGAGATGCCGGCAACGCGCTCGTCTCCCTGTTGGCCTTCATCGCCCCTGACACGGAAGCAAATTCCCCTAGATTTACACCACATGAACTGCAAAACTTGCTGCCATCCGGCACATTTTCTCCACAATTTGGACAAAACATACGATTCCCCCATTCACCATCTATTGTGCTGTATCAACTACATTCATTCTACAGAACCCTGTCATGTTTGTCAATAACATACACAAGTACGGTTAATGGGTGATCCATTAATGTGCCACTTCCATCCGCACACTCTTCCCTTTTATCTTTACATTTTTCATTGCTTTCATCACTACCTTGGCATTGTCACCAGGAACTTCCACAAAGGTGTATTTATCATACATGTCGATGCTTCCAACCATTCTCCCCGGAATTCCTGTCTCCCCGGCGATGGCTCCCAGGATATCTCCAGGCCTGACATTCTGATTCTTCCCGATGTTCACAAACAAACGAACCATATCTCCTCTATCCTGCCTGGTCTCCCGATCCCTATTTCCACCTGTCCTTCCGCCACGGCTGCCTCGGCCACGGTCTTTTCTGTCCCAGCCATATCGGTCTAACTCATCCAAGGATCGAGCCAGCCGTCCACTCTCTGCAATGTCCTCGTTCTCCTCGCCCATAGCCAATTTAAGCAATGCAGCCGCCACATCCAGAGACGTATAATCTTCTTCCACCAGTTTCTGCTCCACCACATGGATCATCCTGGTCAGATCCGTACCGGCAAGGATCTCCTTCACCTGATCCATGATCTTATCCGCCTTGATGCTGGTGATATCGTCCAGGGACGGAATAGCCTGAGGGATAATCTTGGTCTTGCAGTATCTCTGGATGTCCCGAAGCTTATAAACCTCTTTTCCCACCACAAAGCTGAATGCAATCCCTTCCTTGCCTGCACGCCCGGTACGTCCGATCCGATGTACGTAATACTCATCATCCTGAGGAATATCATAGTTGAACACGGCCCCCACATCGTCTACGTCAATTCCTCTGGCCGCCACATCTGTGGCAACCAAAATCTCTGTCGTGCCGTTTCGGAAACTGTTCATAACCCGATCCCTCTGCTCCTGCTTTAAGTCTCCATGAAGCCCCTCGGCAAAATATCCTCGGCCCTGCAGTTCCTGAACCAGTTCATCCACCTGCTTTTTGGTATTACAGAACGCTACCGACAGCTTGGGAGCATACATATCCAGCAGACGGCACATCACCTCCACCTTTGTCTTCGGCTTCACCTCATAATAGTACTGAGTGACTTTTGGAACCGTAAGCTCTTTTTTTACCACCTTTACATTTACCGGGTTCTTCTGGAACTTCCTGGCAATCTCCTGAATCGCCATAGGCATGGTAGCAGAGAACATCACCGTCTGCCTCTCCTCCGGAAGCTGGCCTAAGATGGTTTCCATATCCTCTAAAAATCCCATATTCAGCATCTCATCCGCCTCATCCAAGACTACGGTATGGACAGAGTCGCACTTTATGGTTCTGCGGCGCATATGATCCATCACACGTCCCGGTGTGCCGATTACAATCTGCACGCCGTCCTTTAATCCCCGTATCTGCCGTCCGATATCTTGGCCTCCATAGATCGGAAGAACCTTGATTCCATGCATATACTTGGCCAGCCTGCGAATTTCCTCTGCCACCTGGATCGCCAGTTCTCTTGTAGGACACAAGGCAATAGCCTGAAGCTTTCTGCTGTCACGGTCGATCTTCCGCAACAGCGGAATTCCAAACGCCGCCGTCTTACCGGTACCTGTCTGGGCCTGTCCGATCACATCCCTACCTTCCATCTGTACAGGAATCGCCTGGGCCTGTATAGGCGACATCGCCTCAAATCCCATATCGGTCACTGCCCGGAGAATCCGCTCATCTAACTGTAACTCGTCAAATCTAATTGTTTCCATTTATTCGCCTTTCTTAAACTTATATCCATCCATAAAACCATTGTCTGCTTACCGCCACAAAAAAACGAGATAATTCAAGATAGAACTTGAACTCCCCCGTTCTTCATAGGTCTCTAATATAACAGACCGCTTTCATAATGTCAAGCCACAATTTCCTTATTACACCTTAAAACGGACTTCCTGCATCCAGATTATAAAAAATACTTGAAACCTATTTCTGGATATGGTATATTGATGACAGAAGGGGAAAGCCAGAGAAGCGGCCTACCCTCAAATCACAAACTAACTTTTACGTTAGCCGTCACTATTGCGAGTAGTGGCGGCTATTTTCTACCCTTAAAAATCTGACAAAGCAGACTGATAAGGGATACAATGAATGTACAAAACAAGAAAAAATCCTGATATGTAATCACTGGCAATCCCTCCTTTCTTTCGTACCCAACGGGCATGATATCTGGAGGGTTAGCCCCTCCATAGAAGAGGGTAAGCCACCTTTTGCTCTCTAACTTTCCGTACTTGGCATTGTATCACATTTTCCAGTTCTCGATAATATCTATCCTATCTCTCCACTCAATAAAATTGCTATATAGTTTAGTCACTCTAATTACTGTTTTGTATATACCATTTCGTCATAAAAAGTAAATGTTGTATTATTAGTGAATTTAATATTTACAGCCGCATAAGTAGTACTTTGATATGTTGTATCATTGACTTTCCGCATTTCAGATACAAGAACTTCCATTTCTCCGCCTTTATCCTCATAATACCTTAAAACCAAAGCGCCGTTTTCATTTGTCAAAGTAATTAATTCACCATAGGGATTTATATAGTTTCCGTAAATATCTACGCTAGTTTGCTCTTGATCAAACCATGAAAAAGATAACCACATATCAGTTGATTAAACAAGGTATTGAGAAAAAAACGATTTATAACCTTCAACATTTTGTTTATATAAAGAGTATGTTATGAAATTTAAAAAACACGGAATAAAAATTCCCCCGCTTCAGGTTTGAGAGAGAGGATATGAAAGTAAGGGATATTATAGTAAGTCGGAAAAATTTGCCACAAAAAAGGCCAGAGATTGATTCCTCTCCGGTCTTTTCCAAACGTTTATAATTCTCTTTTGCAATTTCTTGAATCTGCATCCAAAACTACATTTTCACTGATATTGTATTTAAAATAGTTCTATAAGGGCTTTTGCCTCTTTCAGCATGCTTACTACCTTGTAGACTTTTTTGCCGTTCCTTGCGCTTTCCTGTCTCTAATCTGCTGTTTGATACTTGCAATCCCTGTTTCCTTTATTTCATCTTTCCTCATGTCTTATCTTTTCCGTACCCTGTCTTACCCTTAAATGACAGTATAGCGCATTCCAAATATTTTGGTAGTATTTGGGGTAGTATGAAAGATGATTTTACAAACATAAAACTCGGTTTTTTGTTGTAAATAAAAGGATTATCAGCTATCTTTATTTCCACTTACACCTTAAACCGGTATCCTACCCCCCATATAGTCTCTATATATTGGGGCTTTGCCGTGTTAAACTCAATCTTCTCCCGGATCTTCTTGATATGTACCGTCACTGTAGCGATATCCCCGATGGATTCCATATCCCAGATCTTGCTGAACAACTCCTCCTTGGTAAACACATGGTTGGGATTCTGTGCTAAGAAGGTGAGAAGGTCGAATTCTTTGGTGGTAAAGTTCTTCTCCTCCCCGTTGACCCAGACCCGTCTGGCTGTCTTATCAATCTTCAGCCCACGAATCTCTACAATCTCATTGGACGGCATCCCGCTGCCAATCAGGCGGTCATACCGGGCTAAGTGCGCCTTTACCCTGGCTACCATCTCACTGGGGCTGAAGGGCTTGGTGATATAGTCATCCGCCCCAAGGCCCAGGCCCCGAATTTTATCAATATCCTCTTTCTTTGCAGATACCATGATGATGGGGGTATTTTTCTTCTCCCGAATCCTGCGGCAGATCTCAAAGCCATCTGTACCGGGAAGCATCAGATCCAGGATATACAGGTCATATTCCTCCTCCAATGCCCTTCTAAGCCCGTTTTCCCCCTCATTCTCCATCTCCACCTCAAAGCCGCTTAGTTCCAGATAATCCCGCTCCAACTCTGCTATGCTTTCTTCATCTTCAACGATCAGTATTCTCTTCATCACGTATCACCTCCTGGTATTTTCTCAACACAAAATGAATCTCCGTGCCAATTCCCACTTTGCTGGTGGCCCAGATCTTACCTCCATGATCCTCGATAATCTTGCGGACAATGGACAGTCCAATACCGCTTCCTCCCTTAGAAGAATTCCTGGAAGAATCTGTTCGATAGAACCGGTCAAAGATATTGGGCAGATCCTTGGCGGCAATCCCTCGTCCGTTGTCCTCAATCTCCACCTGAATAAAGTCTCCCACATCCTTGATACGGATATTGATCAGCCCTTTCTTCTTGTCCAGATATTTTACGGAGTTGCTGATAATGTTATTGATGACACGCTTCATCTGTTCCGCATCTGCAATAACCACCACGTCTTCATCCACATAATTAAAATACCCCAACTCAATATTGTTGGCATCCAGATCCAGCCCTACCTCCTCCACACAATCCTTAAAATAACCAGCCACATTGATCTTGGAAAAGGTATACGGTATCTTGTGGGTATCAATCTTCGAATAAAAGGTTAACTCATCAATCAGGCGATCCATATCGTTGGCCTTATTGTAGATCGTCCGAATGTATTTATCCAGTTTCTCCGGAGAGGCAGCCACGCCGTCCATGATCCCTTCCACATATCCCTTGATCGCTGTGATGGGAGTTTTTAAGTCGTGGGAAATATTGCTGATTAATTCCTTGCTCTCTTTATCGTACTGAACTTTCTCTTCCGTTGACTCCTTTAGCCGGATCCGCATCTCCTCAAAATCCTGGCACAGCTGTCCGATCTCATCATCATAGTCTATATCCAGGGCAAAGTCCAGGTTCCCATTCTTTATCTCATGGGTTGCCTTCTGAAGCTGGCTTAAGGGTTGCAAAAGCGACTTGTACACCCACCCGATCAATGCCGCCCCTACCAGAATAAGGATCAGGATACCAGCAAGCACAATCTCTGCCATCATGGATTTCACTTCCGGAATCATGTCACCAAAACCGGATACGATGAACACGCTTCCTTCGGCCCCGTCGCTGAACACAAAATCCACCTGCTTTACCAAATGCTGGGTCTCCCCATCCAGATAGATTCCGCCTTCAAATGATGTCCCCATATTTCCATAGGCCGGAAGACGGGAATACAATTCTTCTCCCTGCCCTTCTATACCGGAATATACGATCTCCCCATCCTTTCGCACAATCAGATAGGCATACTTTCCTTTCAACACTTTATTTACCGTATCCAGAAACTCTCTGTCCACGAACTGGTCCGGAGCCGTCTCAAGGATCTTGCGAATCTCCTCCTGGCTGTTTCTTGTCAGACGGTTAAACACCTGTACCGGGTTGCTGGCCAGAAGATCCACCTGTTCTGACAACCCGTAGGCCTTCCGGAAGGAATTCATCTGGTACTGGCTTAGCCCCCAGAAGGCAAGATAGATTAATGCCATGGGCAACACCGTCACTGTCAGAAACGCCATAGCCAGACGTGTCTTAATCTTCATTGCCAATGCCTCCCTTCCCAAACTGCTTTCTGCTTCCAATGATTATTATCAGTATAGCATACTTGCAGGCAGGCATTTATAAAATCATTCTAAATTTTCGCAGAAAGCTTTGAGACAATCTCTTTTTCCTGATCATCAAACAACAGCCGTTTATTATACTGATAATATCTCTCACAGGAATACTCCTGCAGGAATTTCACACTGTAGAACCCAGTATTCAGCCGGGCCACGAACACCACCATCTCCTGGCTGTCCCCGAATGCTGCCTCCATAAAATCAAATCCATGTTCCAGCCAAAGGCCGCAGCGCTCATACAGGTCTTCATATTCCTTGTTCTTTTCCCCGAAAATCTTCTCAATCTTCCCCCACACCTGATCATCTGACAAGAGATGTTCCGCTTTTATTCTTTGAACCGTGTCCTCCAAAATACGTTTTGTGTCCTGATACAGATGATCTTCCCTTTGCCCCAACAATCCGGATTCTTTCTTATACTTCCACTCTGCCCTGGCCCCTGCCAGAATTCCCTCCAGCCCTTCCAGGGCACTATGGTATTCCCTGACATCGTAAACGCCTGGCTTCACGCCGCTGAAAAGCTGCTGAAGCCTCTCCAGCCGTTCTTCCATCCTGCTTAACAGCCGAAATCCATCGTTTAATTTATCCAGCAACAGGCTGATCACGCTAAGGCGCTCATCAAACGGCGCTTTGGCCAGTTTGTCGCACAGCATCTCCCGAATGGTTCCTGCAAGAATCTCATCAATCTGATAATCTTGCCTGTACTTGTAGTATAATTCCAGATAATTGGCAAATTCCTTGGCGATGGCTTCGTGCTGGATATACTGCCCCACCACATCTCTGTCCACAATTTTGCCAAGCCGTTCATACACTTGTATGAGACGGGATAAGTCTTCCCAACCTCTGGGAGTAGAAAATCGTTTTCCGTCTACCGTAGTCTCGATCTGGCAGAAATTCTGCTGCTTTACATCCAGGTAAGACAGGACAGCCGGGTGGATCTGAACCTGGACGGCATATTCTTTCCACACCTTATAATCCGGCTCCACACGGATCCGCTTAAGCCGATCCAGCGTCACCACATCAAACTCTCTCACCGACTTATTATACTCCGGCGGGTTCCCTGCCGCCACGATGATCCAGCCCTCTGGAATCTTATGGTTGCCAAAGGTCTTGCACTGAAGGAACTGAAGCATAGCAGGAGCCAAGGTTTCTGACACACAGTTGATCTCATCAATAAACAGGATTCCCTCTCTAAGGCCTGTAAGTTCTATCTTCTCATAGATGGATGCCACAATCTCACTCATGGTATATTCTGTAACCGACATCCGTATGCCGGAAAAAATCTTGTCCTGAATATAGGGCAGGCCAATGGCGCTCTGTCTGGTATGGTGCGTAATCGTATACGCTACCAATCCAATCCTGCATTCCTGGGAAATCTGCTCCATGATCTGTGTTTTTCCCACACCTGGCGGCCCGATTAACAGAACCGGACGCTGGTGGATAGCCGGAATCTGGTATGCTCCGTATTCATTCTTTAAAAGATATGCCTCTATGGTATTCTTTATCTCTTCCTTTGCCCGCTTGATGTTCATACTACCTTCACTCCTTTTTTGGTCCCTTCGTTTGTGCCTTGCCTGCCAGAGCCTCCATATCCTCCGGTCCCAACACCAGCTTGATCGCCCAGGAAGGCACCGATATCTCCTGATACTGACTGTCTGGCCAATCTCCGATAAAAAGAAATGCTGTATCGTATACCGGCGCATTCACCGGGTAAATTCCCTTTCCATCTGTAAAATAAAGCAGCCC
>JAETTS010000051.1 GCA_021769025.1 Enterocloster bolteae | reverse complement strand
CTGCTTGCCTCAGGAGACGGTAGATCTTTTAAGGCATCTGAATCAGGAGAAACCCGTTTGGGTGGAGTTAGGGCTTCAGACCATTCACGAAGATACGGCACAAAGGATTCACAGAGGATATTCTCTGCCTGTGTTTGAAGAGGCATACAATAGGCTGAAGCAGGCGGGAATTACAGTGATTGTACATGTGATCTTAGGGCTGCCAGGAGAGTCGAAAGAGCAGATGATCGATACGGTTCGGTATCTGGGAGGCTTGCCTGTAGATGGGATAAAACTGCAGCTTCTTCATATACTGGAGGGAACGGCGCTGGCGCAGGAATACAAAGAGGAGCCCTTTGCCATTCTGGAATTAAACGAGTACGCCCAGCTGGTGGTTGACTGTATCTCAGTGTTGCCAGAATCTGTGGTGGTTCACCGTATCAGTGGAGACGGGCCCAAATCCCTTCTCATTGCACCGGAATGGAGCAAAAATAAGAAATTGGTGCTGAATACTATAGCAAAATGCTTCAGAGAAAGGAAAATGTATCAAGGATCAGGCGGTAAGGTTGACAAATGAGAAAAATTGTTTTATACTACGTTCAGCTTAAATTTTGACAAAAGAATAACATGCTGGATGGTATCAGATGGTTTTTAGGATCTATAATTTTGATGAGACATATTTTAGGAGGATATGATTATGCCACGTACAAAGAAAACGGCGGTTGAACCTATAGCGGAAGCTGTATCTGAGAAGCCGGTAGCAGAGGCAGCAGCAGTTGCCCCGGCAGAAGAAAAGAAAGAAGAACCCAAGAAGGTAACAAGAAAAAGAACGGTGAAAGCGACAGAAGAGAAGTCAGAGGCAGCTCCCAAGAGAGGCAGAAAGAAAGCGGCAGTTGCAGCAGAAGAACCGGTTGATGAGAAGAAGGAAGAAGCGCCTAAGAAGGCCCCGGCGAGAAAAGCTGTAGCAAAGAAAACGACAGAGCAGGTGAACGTGAAGATTCAGTTTGGCGGAAAGGATATCTCTGTGGCTGAGATTTTAGAAAAGGCAAAGGCTGCATATGCGGCAGCGAATGAGGGCGTGGAGATTCAGACCGTAGAGCTTTATGTGAATGCAGATGATCATGCCGCTTACTATGTGGTGAACGGTCAGGTGCCTGAGAATAATAAGATTGCATTATAAGATAGCGAGAGGAAAAGCTGCGGAAATTGGGATACCGCGGCTTTTTGTTTCTTATGTACTCCGAGAGTACACACTTATCACAGGAGGAAGGTATGATATACGACAACAAGTTATGGATTGGAAAAAATGGAGACTGTAAAGTGTCAATCTTGCCAGAGATGGCCAACCGCCATGGACTGATCGCAGGGGCTACAGGAACGGGAAAGACCGTTACACTTAAGGTTTTGGCGGAATCCTTCAGCGATATGGGGGTGCCTGTATTTTTGGCAGATGTAAAGGGAGACCTGGCAGGGATGTGCCGTCCTGGTTCTGACAGTAGCAGCATCCAGGAGAGAATCAGGGAGATGGAACTGTTGGATGCCGGGTTTGCATACAGAAGTTATCCGGTCTGTTTCTGGGATATCTTTGGCAGCAAAGGCCTGCCCCTTCGCACCACGGTTACAGAGATGGGGCCTGCCCTTTTGGCCCGCCTTATGGATCTGAATGCCACCCAGACCGACATCTTATCCATTGTGTTTAAGATTGCAGACGACGAGGGGTTGCTTCTTTTGGATACCAAAGATCTGCGTGCCATGTTAAACTATGTGGGGGAGAACAATAAAGCGTACAGCAGCCAGTATGGGAACATGGCAAAGCAGAGTATTCATGCAATCCTGCGCAGCCTGATAGCCCTGGAGGATCAAGGCGGCCAGCAGTTTTTCGGCGAGCCGGCCCTGGATATCCGGGATTGGTTTCAAATCGGAGGGGCCAGGCTTTCTGATGGGGTAACCATGAGAAATAACGGGCAGGGAGTTATCAATATTCTTCACAGTCAAAGCCTGATCAATCATCCTATGATGTATTCCACGTTTATGTTGTGGATGTTGTCTGAGCTTTTTGAAGTCATGCCTGAGGTAGGTGATTGTGAGAAGCCCAGAATGGTATTTTTCTTTGACGAAGCCCATCTGCTGTTTAAAGGAGCGCCGAAGGTTCTTCTCCAGAAGATTGAACAGGTGGTGAAGCTGATTCGCTCCAAAGGCATAGGAATCTATTTTATTACCCAGAGTCCTGCGGATATTCCTGATGAAGTCCTGGGACAGCTGGGCAACAAGATTCAGCACGCTTTAAGGGCATACACTCCGGCAGACCAGAGGGCAATCAAAGCGGCAGCAGATTCCTTTCGGATCAATCCAGAATTCGATACGAAAGAAGAACTGGCCAGACTGGGAACCGGAGAAGCTTTGGTCTCTGTGCTTCTGGAAGATGGCAGTCCGTCTGTTGTGGAAAAGGTTCGGATCTTGCCGCCTCAGAGCCAGATGGGAGCCATTGAGGAGGATGTACGGCAGCAGGAAATTCAGAGAAACATTCTGTACATAAAATATGGAACGATGTTTGACCGGGACTCTGCTTATGAGTTTTTCCAGAGAAAAGGAGAAAAACAGGCCCAGGAGGAACAAGAGAGAAAAGAGGAAGAGGAGAGGCAAAAAGCAGAAGCCAGGGAAGCCAAAGAGGCGGAGCGCCAGGCCAGAGCACAGGAAAAAGAGGCGGAGAAAGAGGCGGAGCGCCAGGCGAAAGCCAGGGCAAAAGAGGAAGAGAGAAAAGCCAGGGAGGAAGCCAGGCTGGCAGAGAAAAAGGCGAAGGAAGAGGCACGGGAGAAAGAGGCGGAAGAAAAAGCCAGGAAACGTGTGGCTGCCAATGTAGCCAGAACCGCAGGAAGCACCATCGGCAGAGAGGTGGGCAATGAGATCGGAAAAAGCATCGGCGGGAGCTTCGGAAAGCGGCTGGGCGGCAACATCGGAGCCAGCCTTGGACGCGGGATTTTAGGGACATTGTTTGGCAGAAAATAAGGAAAGTTCCCAAAGATGAGATCCATGCGACAGATTTGGAAAGACAAAAGGAGGCGGTATATGAATCTACGAGTATTTGTAAAAGCGGTTTATGCCGGCTTTATGATCGGCATAGGAGGGATGGTGTACCTGGCAGTGGAGAATAAAGTGGTAGGCTCCCTACTGTTTTCCTTCGGACTTCTGACTATTGTCACTCAGGGTTTCTACCTGTATACAGGCAAAGTTGGCTTTGTAAAAACAGGCAGGGATCTTCTTGATATGGTGATTGTGGCAGCTGGAAATTTTACAGGCACGTTTGTCGCTGCCGCCATGGCAAAATTGGCTCATATGAATATCAGCAGTCTGGAACTGGCAGGCAGAAAACTGGACAATTCCATAGGAAATGTGTTTTTTCTATCGGTACTTTGCGGTATTATGATGTATCTGGCAATCGACAATTATCAGAAATCCAAGAATATTGTTTTTATCATTGCTCCTGTGATGATTTTTATCTTATCCGGATTTGAGCACTCCATCGCCAATATGTTTTATTTTCACTTAGCCGGAGCATACGGCATAAAAGCGGGAGGATACCTTCTGGTCATGGTCATTGGCAACGGGATTGGGGCAAAGGCATTCAGCTGCATTAAAGATCGTCTGGAATCACAAAAGTAGAAAAACCAAAGATGGTGTAAAACCGCAAGAGTCAAATACCCCGTTGCTTACAGCGGGGTATTTGACTCCAAGAATACTATGAAGATCAAAGATCAGTAGCAGGTCTCGCGGTAGATAAAATCTTCTTCCAACTCCTCCTGGGTCATGGTTCTTCCCCAATGGATGGAAGAGTTGTAATTTCCTTCGCAGAGGGTAATGGAATCGCCATCAACAGATAAAATGATAACGGAATGTTCTCCGCCGATGGTGTTTTTCACCCGAAGATGGTCTCCCACCCGAAGGGCATCCCAGTCGAGAGTGGTGGAAGTGGTTTTCCTGGCATTCTTGCCAAACACAGTATCCTGTACCATGAATGCAAATCCAGCACATCCGTAACCAATCCGGTTGCCGCTGCGATGGCTGTTGTCATTGGTCCATGACATCCCTTCTGGATAGCTGCCCTTAAGGGCAATGATTTTCTCATAAGCCTCATCATCAGAAAGCCCGCTACCGGAAGGAGAGGTAGAGCCTGTATTGGATGTGTGAGGAGGTGGCGTTGAACTGTCGCCGTTATCGCCTGTTCCTGAAGGATTTACAGGATTGGTAGTGGGAGTGATCTGCTGTATCAATGCTCCAGTATCGGAGAACAGATACTCGATATCATCGATCTCCTGATATCCTGTCAGGGCATAACCATCGTCATCAAAGTAATATTGCTTGCCGGAGATCTTCTTCCATCCGGTTATGTACTCTCCCTGGGAGTCAAGATACTGCTTTCCATAAGCATCACTTACCCATCCACTTTTCTTGGAAGAAGAACTATCTGTGTAGGAAGAAGAACTGCTGGAAGAAGAGGAGCTTGAACTGCTTGATCTTCCCACATTTTTCGTCATGACCTGTCCGCCGGATATCCATGCTCCATTTTCGTTGACTTCATATCCGTCAACCGTTAAGGTAACTCCTGGTGCAGCAGCATACATCCAGCCACTCTGGTTAAAGCAGTAACTTTCTGCAATTCCATCTCTGTTTCCGTCAATCCAGAACCAGGTTCCTGCCGGATAGGTGCCGTCGTCATTCCGATACCACCAGTTGGAGACACCGTTGTCATTGGCCGGCTTTGCAGGATCCTGGATCCAGGTACCGGCAAATACTGGTGTTGTCATAGTCAGTGCAATCCATGCAGCAGCACCTGCCACCCACATTTTTCTCATATGGTATTCCCTCCTGAGCATATTTATTCAATGGCTTTATTTTACCATATTTTAAGAAAAATGGAATGGTTTTCTATTATCTTTTTTGAGCTTTTTCTAACGATACCAATGCCCTGTTTGAATATGCGCTTATCAATGAAAATGGAATTACTGATTATAGGATTGCACTTTGAGGTACTCAAAGGTACTCAAACGAAAAATGAAAAAACCCTTGAAAATCAAGGGTCTTAAAGTAGCGGAAGGGAGATTTGAACTCTCGACACCACGGGTATGAACCGTGTGCTCTAGCCAACTGAGCTATTCCGCCATATATATAATTTCCAAATTTCATGGGGCCTACAGGGCTCGAACCTGTGACCCTCTGCTTGTAAGGCAGATGCTCTCCCAGCTGAGCTAAGACCCCATGTCAAACTGCTTTATTAGTATAATCGCTGTTGTCCAAATTGTCAACAATTTTTTTAAAAATTTTGAAAAATTTAACAGAACTTTTTTATTATATTTTTTGTCATTTTGCGGGAACTATGTTATACTGTAAAATAACAAAAGATGGGAGGCTGCCATGTACAGTTTTATTGTGAATCCCAATGCCAGAGGAGGGCAGGGAGAGAAAATATGGCGACGGCTGGAAAAACGGCTGGCTTATCTGAAAATAGAGTATCAGGTTTTTATGACAGAAGGGGCAGGAGACGCCAGTGCATTTGCAGCAGCCTTGACAAAAAAGTGTAAAGAACCGAAAAGCATCGTTATTGTAGGTGGAGACGGGACGGTCAATGAGACGGTGGATGGCCTGGACTTCGATGGTTCCATAATCCTGGGATATATTCCAGCCGGAAGCGGCAACGATCTGGCAAGAAGCCTGCGTCTTCCTGGAAATCCTTTGCGGTGTTTAAAAAGAATCATCGCTCCCAAGCGTTACCGACTGCTGGATTACGGCGTGCTTTCTTATGGGGAACAGCTGACTCACCGCCGTTTTGCGGTAAGCGCCGGAATTGGACTGGATGCGGCGGTTTGCCAGGAGATTATAAAATCAAAGACCAGAAAAATCTTAAGCAAGGTTCATCTGGAGAAATTAAGCTATGCCATGACAGGGCTTAAGCAGTTTTTATTTGCCTGGCCGGCAAAGGGATACCTGGTGCTGGACGGTGTTCAGAAGGTAGAGTTTAATCATATTTATTTTATCTCTGCACATATTCATCCATATGAGGGCGGAGGCTTTCGCTTTGCCCCGGGAGCAGATCCATGTGACGGGAAACTGACGGTGTGCGTCATTCACCATGGAAAGAAAAGGAAACTGATTCCTGTTTTGGTGGATGCTTTTTTGGGACGACGTACGAAACGGCCAGGGCTTCGCAACTATGTGTGCAGCGAAGTGGAGATTCATATGGATCGCCCTATGACAGTCCATACAGACGGGGAGATTTGTCCGTCCCAAAAAGATATTCATATTCGATGCATCCCGCAAAAACTAAGGATGATTACTTAACCTGGGTGAGAGGATGACAAAATGGGCGGGGCAAGGAGTATCTTTATAGAAAGAAAGGTTAATGTGTCAATATACTGGGAGAATAGCAAGGAGGCAAAAGGAAAGCCAACATGAGAATAGGACAGGGATATGATGTGCACCGTTTGGTGGAAGGAAGAGATCTGATTCTGGGAGGTGTGAACATACCGTATGAGAAAGGGCTTTTGGGCCACTCGGATGCGGATGTGTTGGTTCATGCGGTGATGGATGCACTTTTGGGTGCAGCGGCGTTGGGAGATATCGGCCAGCATTTTCCAGACACAGATCTGGCTTACCAAGGGATCTCCAGCATAGAACTTTTAAAGCTTGTAGGCAAGCTGTTGGAGGATGAAGGATATGTCATTGAGAATATAGACGCTACAATTATTGCTCAGCGGCCAAAACTGGCCCCTTATCGCCCCCTTATGGCAGAGAATATTGCTAGGGCTTTAAAGATTTCCACAGATCAGGTCAATGTAAAGGCTACAACAGAGGAAGGCTTGGGATTTACCGGAAGGGGAGAGGGGATTTCCTCTCAGGCGATTACACTTCTAATGTCAGCAAAGGATTATTGTTTTGATGACCGGATGGGAAGCCAGGGTTGTATCGGATGCCAGGGCTGTTCCAAAAAGGAGGAAGGCCTGTCTTGCGAGTGAGCAAAAATCGGGTAAAGGAATATAAGGATTTCATAAACAGTAAAGAAAGAGAGCAGATGGAGGAAAGGGTTAGGGTATGAAAATTTTTAACACATTATCCAGAAGGAAAGAGGAGTTTGTGCCCTTGGAAGAGGGAAAGGTTCGGATGTATGTATGCGGTCCTACGGTATACAATTTCATCCATATTGGCAATGCCAGGCCGATGATTGTGTTCGACACGGTGAGGCGGTATTTTGAGTACAAAGGCTATGATGTGAATTATGTGTCTAATTTTACGGACGTAGACGACAAGATCATTAAGAAAGCTATGGAAGAAGGGGTGGATGCCCAGGTTATTTCACAGCGATATATTGAGGAGTGCAAAAAGGATATGGCGGGCATGAATGTAAAGCCGGCTACCACCCATCCTCTGGCTACGGAAGAGATTGATGGTATGCTTGAGATGATTGAAACCCTCATAAGCCTGGATCATGCCTACAAGGCAGAAGACGGCACAGTGTATTTCAGAACCTCTTCGTTTAAGGAATACGGGAAGCTGTCCCACAAAAATCTGGATGAACTGCAGTCTGGTTTCCGTGAGATCAAGGTTACAGGGGAGGAAGGAAAAGAGGATCCGTCTGATTTTGTGCTGTGGAAACCGAAAAAGGAAGGGGAGCCCTACTGGGATTCTCCGTGGTGCCAGGGCCGTCCCGGATGGCATATCGAATGTTCCGTCATGTCCAAGAAATATTTAGGCGACCAGATCGACATTCATGCCGGTGGGGAAGACTTAATCTTTCCGCATCATGAGAATGAGATTGCCCAAAGCGAAGCGGCCAATGGCAAGGAATTCTCCAGGTATTGGATGCACAATGCATTTTTGAATATTGATAATAGGAAGATGTCCAAGTCTCTGGGCAACTTTTTTACGGTACGTGAGATCAGCGAGAAGTATGAGCTGCAGGTGTTGCGTTTCTTCATGCTCAGCGCCCATTACCGCAGCCCCTTAAATTTTAGCGCTGAACTGATGGAAGCGTCGAAAAATGGCCTGGAACGGATCTTAACTGGTGTGGAGAAGCTGCGGGACTTGGAAAAACATGCCAGGAAAGAGACTATAAGCCCGAAAGAGGAAGAAGGAATCCGGGAAGCCAAGGACCTGGTTAAAAAATATGAGGAGGCTATGGAAGATGACTTCAATACTGCAGACGGAATCTCTGCAGTATTTGAGTTGGTGAAATTAAGTAATTCCACGGCGGACGACAACAGCAGCGCAGACTATATCCATTATCTGAAAAAGACCATTGAAACACTGTGTGATGTTCTGGGTATCGTCACAGAGAAAAAGACGGATGTTCTGGATCAGGAGATCGAGGATATGATAAAGGCACGAGGGCAGGCAAGAAAAGAGAAGAATTTTGCCCTGGCGGATGAAATCAGGGGAAAGCTTTTGGATATGGGGATTGTTCTTGAAGACACCAGGGAAGGCGTGAAATGGAAGAGAGTATAACTGTGCAGGACGCAGTGTGTGAGGTACAAAGGGCGCAGGGAATGGGAGAGGCCATGCCAGGCTTTCTGGCGCAGTACAGGAAACTCTTTCATTTAAAGACAGTGGATGCGGCTTCCTATTCCCCTCTTGTCCTGGCGTATATCGGAGATAGCGTGTATGAGTTAATGATTCGGACCATGATTGTCAGCAGAGGGAACATGCAGGTAAGCAAGATGCACAAAAAAAGTGCAAGCCTGGTAAAAGCAGAGACTCAGGCCAGGCTCATAAAGCTTATAGAGCCGGAACTAACGAAAGAAGAATGGGCTGTCTATAAACGGGGAAGGAATGCCAAATCAGCGACCATGGCCAAACATGCGACTATGATTGATTACCGTATGGCCACTGGGTTTGAGGCTCTGACCGGATTTTTGTTCCTGTCAGAGCAGTTTGTCCGCATGGCAGTGTTGATCGGACGGGGATTAGAACAGTTAGGAGAGTTTAAACCAGATGAATGAGGAAACATGGATAGAAGGCAGAAATGCGGTTTTAGAGGCGTTTCGCTCTGGAAAAACCGTGGATAAACTGTATGTGTTGGATGGCTGCAAGGATGGGCCTGTGCAGAGTATTCTGAGGGAGGCGAGAAAGCAGGATGCCATCATCAATTTTGTGGCCAAAGAGCGTTTGGATCAGATGTCCCAAACAGGCCGGCACCAGGGGGTTGTGGCCCAGGTTTCCGCTTATGAATATGCGTCTGTGGAAGATATTTTAGAGGGAGCCAGAAAAAAGGGAGAGCCGCCCTTTCTCTTTCTGTTAGATGGGATTGAGGATCCCCACAATCTGGGTGCCATTATCCGTACAGCCAATCTGGCAGGAGCCCATGGTGTTATCATTCCCAAACATCGTGCGGTAGGGCTGACTGCTACTGTAGCCAGGACCTCGGCGGGGGCGCTGCATTATACTCCTGTTGCTAAGGTGACCAATCTGGTGTCTACGATAAGCCAGCTTAAAAAGGAAGGATTGTGGTTTGTATGCGGGGATATGGAGGGGGAATCTATGTACCGACTGAACCTGACAGGGCCTATCGGGCTGGTAATCGGCAATGAAGGAGACGGAGTAGGCAAATTGGTGAAGGAACATTGCGATATGACGGCTTCCATTCCTATGAAAGGTGATATTGATTCCCTGAATGCCTCTGTGGCGGCGGGAGTGCTGGCTTATGAGATTGTGCGTCAGAGGCTGGGGAAACCGTAGGGAGACTGGGTGAAAACAATGGAATTCTTTCAGATGCTATGTCAAGGAAGGGCTGTTGCAGCATGCAACAGCCCTTTTGGAAATTCCAGAATCGTTTAATCCTGGACAGTGAGAACACGGAAATTGCTGCCGGACCAGGTATTGCCGATCAGGTAAGACGTATATTTCGTCCTTCCGGAGATATCTACCTGGTAGGACACTAACGGCTCGCTGGCGAAGGTTCCGGTGGTGACAGCGCCAATGACAAGAACCGGAAGCTCGCGGATTACGGTGAAGTTGGCGGCATTGGTAATGTAGAATTGGTAGGAGCCGGCAGCAGCCTGTTTGTATGCAGTGACATCCTGGAAACCAACATTGCGGAACACAGCATCATGGCTGTAAAGCATGACATCAAAATTGGAACCGCTGTAGGCCATATTTGCTACCCGATAGCAGCCAATATTGGAAGCTGTGTTATTGCAGCTGGTGCTGGGAACCTGAACCAGACTGACACCACCCTGTGCAGAGTCCACCAGCACCATAGTATATCGCTCATTGGCAGAGAATGGGAAGGTCTGCTGAACCAGCATAGCGCGCAGCCCGGTGGAACGCCTTACAGTTACGGTGTGGAACCCGTCAGAGATCCCGCTGTAATTCGTGATTGTACCAAAACTTACATTGGATGCATATGTTGTACTATCAACGGTAATGTTGATGGAGAAATTGTTGGTAGAAGCATTTAGAAATCTTACCTGTCCATAGGCGGAAGGAGAGGAGCAGTTAAAACAGAAGGACGGGAAAGACGGAAAACTGGGAAGAATGGTTATGTTGTTGTTATTTCCCGGATAGGCAGGAATCCCGCCCTCCGTATAATTTGGCGTATTGATGCCATAATCGTTATTGCTTCCGTTTCCCGGATAAGCGGGAATTCCGCCCTCTGTATAGTTGGGAGTGTTGATGCCATAGTCATTGTTACTGCCATTTCCCGGATAGGCAGGGATTCCGCCTTCTGTATAGTTGGGAGTATTGATACCGTAATTGTTGTCGGCAGCAGTTCCGGAGCAAGCGGGAGCAGCCTCCTCAGCGGCAGCCGGAGTGTCTAAGCCGTAGTCGGCATCCGTCAGATGTGCGTTGGATACATTGGGATCCGTTTGATTTGTAGCCATATATATGCATACCTCGTTGTTTTTACTTTACATTATGAGAAGGACCATAGGGGTGTTCCGTTTTTAACGCTTTCCGGTTAAAAAAATATAGTTGACAAATCCCATAACTCGTGATAATATAACTAAGGCTCAAGCAGCGGCTTGGGCAGAATAATCGTTGCTGATGTGGCACAGGTGGTAGCGCACCTCATTGGTAATGAGGAGGTCACGGGTCCGAGTCC
>JAETTS010000050.1 GCA_021769025.1 Enterocloster bolteae | reverse complement strand
CGTCGCTTCAAAAAATCCATCAATTTCAGCAACAGTACCATCCGCCTGAGCAAACGTTATTGTCCTCTCCTGACAAAAGAAAAATTATGTGGCATGTATCTTCATCTTGGCAAGGATTCCCTATGTAGAACCTGCCGCACATATCCACGCCATCAGGAAGAGTTCGGCAACCTGCGAGAGATCAGTCTGTCCCTCTCCTGTCCGGAGGCTGCACGGATCATCCTGTCCCAGAAGACAAGGCCACAGATGCAGGTCAGGCATACTTCTAAAAAATGTCCTTCCAATCAACAGATAGAAGAAGACCTACTTACATGGATGGCCAAAGCCCGTGGAATCCTCCTGGATATTCTCTGGACTTCTGACTATTCGTTCACAACTTCTATATCTATGACGCTGGCTTTCAGCCATGACCTACAACGCCGCCATTCTCAGGGCCGTTTTTATGAAGACGGTAGATTCTGTCTGGAAAAAGCCAGCAAAGACTTAGACCGTCTGGCACAAAAATATCTTGCAGTGAATGGGGCGGATCGCTTCACACAAACATATTTAACAGAGAGAATTTCCTTTTCCTCCTCTCCGATGTCTTCTCCCACTGCCAGTCAGTTATCTCATCGTTCCTGGCTCTCCAGTCTTTTAACATTATACTCCAAGCTGGAACCTGTAGTCGAAACCTGGCCCCGGCTTATGAAGCTATGTCGAAACAGCCAGAATTTGCACGTTCCCTTTTCTCAGGCAGATTCCGCCAAAGACAGGCCGGATAGCCTCTGTCTGCCAGAAAAACAACTTTTTACCTATTTCATTCAGGTATATTTTCTGGGAGCCATTTATGATGACAACCTGTTCGACAAGGTTCAGTTCGCTGCTATTAGCTGGCTTACTATCTGCCTGCTGGCAGAATCTCTGAAAAATAGCAGCTGCCCACAGATATCAAACAGCAATCCGCAAGCACCAAACAGCTGCCCGCAGGCACCAAACAGCTGCCCGCAAGCACCAAACAGCTGCCCACCAGCATCAAACAGCAATCCATCAGCATCAAAGCCAGCCCAGGATTCCTCCCTGAATCCCTCCTTCGATTCCTTCCTAATCCAGGCTGCCTACCTATATTCACGTCAGGTGGAGAACCATGATCCAAATCTGAACACTCTGTTTGGTGCGCTTCACACAGAAAGGGCCTTCCAACTTTTGCCATTTCTGTCCTTCCTAAACACACAAAGTACTATTTAGAGTTCCGCATCCTATGGACAATCTGTCTTTGCGGCTAACTCTCCACAAACTCCAGCATAAAGAGACCTGGAAAGTACATAGAATGGGTTCTGTCGATCAAAACGGCAGAGATTCTCACAGTCTCTGCCGTTTCTCTTACTTACTCACCTTTAACTTCTGAATATCTGTCTTCATACTCTCCGGTTCTATCTGATCAAGAGCCTCGATGGCTGCCTGCACCTGATTATCTTCCCTCAGTTCCACCACAGCCTTTGTCTTCAGTTCTTCCTCCAGATCCACTTCCACATCTGGCTCCAATCCCTTCTCATGAAGATCAAACCCACTGGGCGTATAATAGTGAGATGTGGTCAGTTTAATCGCCGTCCCGTCTCCAAGAGGAATCAGCTGCTGCACGATCCCCTTGCCAAAGGTCTGGGTTCCTACAGCGATACCTGCCTCGTAATCCTGAATCGCTCCTGTAAATACTTCTGCAGCGCTGGCTGAGTTGCCGTTCACCAGCACAGCCAAGGGAACCTTCAGTTCATGATCATCCTTCTTCGGATATCGGTTATCCTGAATTCCACTGTCCGACTCTTTTACGATCTGGCCATCTTTGCAGAAATACCGGTCTCCCTTTCCATTCTTATCCTCCGTATAGATCAGCATCCCGTCCATCTTGTCTTCCGGAAGCACGTAGGCCAGCATCTCCACCGCCGTATCAAGAACCCCTCCCGGGTTGTTGCGCATATCGATGAGAAGCTTCTTCATCCCCTGCTTCTCCAGATCATCGACGGCATCCTTGAACTGCTGGGAGGTCACCTCGTCAAACTGCATGACGTAGATATACCCAATCTTATCCTCCAGCATCTGGTATTCCACCGTAGGCACCTCAATCTGCCGCCTCTGCACCTTTAGTTCTACCTCTTCCCCGCTCTCCCCTCTGAGAACGGTGATATTCACATAACTTCCCTCTTCTCCACGGATATCCTCCTTTACCACCAGCGCCAGTTCCTTTCCTGTCACCGCCTCATCTTCC
The DNA here is from genome assembly GCA_021769025.1 of Enterocloster bolteae. The sequence goes on along the minus strand of JAETTS010000050.1, from coordinate 8,841 downwards.
ACCTTATAGAGAATATCTCCTGGAAGCATCCCGGCCTCCAAAGCCGGAGAGCCTGTAAACACCTTGACGATGGTCATGATCCCTGAGGATACATTCTGTTGTACCATAGCCCCGATCCCACAGTACTCGCCCAGCGTATCCTCCATCAGAGACTCATAATCCTCTTGGTTGTAATATACAGAATAGGGATCATCCAGGCCGTACATCATTCCCAGATAGATACCGTCCTCGATCTTCTCCACATCCTCCTCAAACAGAAACAGCTGGTCTACAATACTCTTCATATATTTTAGCTTCGTATCGATGTGTTCAAAATCAACCTTGGAATCGCCTTCTATGCCGTTACTGTCGTTTCTGTTGTCCGCCTGTTGCGTCTCAACCTGATTGTCAATCACTGTGCGTCCGATCAGAAAGATCCCTGCCGACACTCCCACCAGGATCAATCCTACAAACGCTGTCACCAGTGCCCCTACCAGGACACCTTTCCAAAAATTATTCTTAGCCTCTCTATTTTCCATTTCTGTCTCCTCTTAGGGCTTACTATTCCCAATTGCAAGCCATAATATACCATTCCCAGATCTCATCCTGTGCTCCTCCACACAGAATGCCAAAGGGCATTGTGGCACATCCTGTCTTACACCTTCAGATGCTTCCGAATCGTAAAGAAGCTTGCAAAAAATCCAATCCCCAGCCCCAGCAGAACCGCTGTCCCTGCCATATAAGGAAAGATCTGTTCCACTGGCAGAATCTGGAAGATCCCAGACAGAATCTGGAACCGCTCCGCCACATATACGATCACCTGCCGATACAAATAAAACATACAAACCAGCGGAATCACCGCCCCCAAAAGCCCAATGACGATCCCCTCCACCACAAAGGGCGCACGGATCATATAATTGGTGGCACCTATGTAACGCATGATCTGGTTCTCATTCTTCCGAAAAGCCGCCGCTACATTGATGGTATTGCTTATCAGGAACACAGACACAGCCAGAAGCACCCCGATAATCACAATGGACAAAAGGCCCACAATGGTATTAAAGCTGGTAAGGCCATCTGCCGCACTGTTGGAATAATTGATCCGGCGGATCCCATTTACGCTCTCCAGATAAGCCACAAATTCATCCTGCTGGGAGATATCGTATAAAAAAATTTGATACGAGGCTGACCCGGCCAGAGGATTATCCTCCATAAAACCTTCCACCAGATCCTCCACGCCTGCAAAGTAATCCTTGGAAAAAGTCTCCCAAGCCTCATCTTTGGAAGTAAATTGTATTTCCCTCACTTCGCTTCGCCTGCCAATCTCATCCCCTATGGCATGGATCTCGCTTTCTGACAGGCTCTCGTCAAAAAATATGGAGATGCCAACCGTAGTCTCCACATTGTGAACCATACTTCTCACGTTGGTTATAATGCTAAAAAACATACAGAACAAAAAAATACACGCAGAAATCGTTGCAACTGATGCAAGAGAAAACCAAACGTTTCTGCATATATTTATGATGCCCTGCTTCAGGCAATACCAAAATGTACTAATCCTCATGTAAATATCCGCCTTCTATTTCATCACTTACCACGCAGCCGCGCTCCATGACAATGACGCGCTTCTGCATTCTGTCTACAATCTCCTGGCTATGGGTGACTACCACCACAGTGGTCCCCATCCGGTTAATCTCATCCAGCAGCTTCATAATCTCTATGGCATTGTGGCTGTCTAAGTTTCCTGTAGGCTCATCCGCCAGAAGCACCTCCGGGCGGTTGATCAGTGCCCGAGCGATAGCTACCCGCTGCTGCTCCCCTCCGGACAGCTGTTGGGGGAACATCTTATACTTGGAGGACAGTCCCACCATCTGAAGCATGGCGGGAACCGACTCCTTTATTCTTCTGGTAGAAGTTCCGATGATTCTCTGAGCAAATGCCACATTCTCATACACGTTCCTGTCCTTTAAAAGGCGGAAATCCTGGAATACCACTCCCAACCTTCTACGGTACTTGGGCACATACCGTCTGGGCATTTTCCCAAGATTCATATCATTGACAATGATCTTGCCGGAGGTAGGCTCCACTTCCTTCAAAAGCAGCTTTACCAGAGTTGATTTTCCGGAACCGCTGCGGCCCATGATAAATACAAACTCTCCGTCTTCAATGGTTATATTAACATTCTTAAGCGCCTTGTTGCCGGCATCATAGGTCTTGCAAATATTTGAAATCTCTATCATTCTGCTCTCCGGTTCCTAAAAATCTGAATTTTCCATATATTTCATATACTTAACCACCATAAGGGCGATCTTGAAAGTGATAGCATCCTCAAAGGTACGCAGATCCAGCCCAGTACTTTTCTGGAGTTTATCCAGACGGTAAACCAGGGTGTTCCTGTGGATATAAAGCTGTCTGGAGGTCTCCGACACATTAAGGCTGTTCTCGAAAAACTTGTTGATGGTCGTAAGGGTCTCATCGTCATATTCGTCTGGAGACTTTCCGTCAAAGATCTCCTTTTTAAACATCTTACACAGCGGAATGGGAAGCTGATAGATCAGACGGCCGATTCCCAGCCTGCTATATGCGATCACATTCTTGTCGCTGTAGAAAATTTTCCCCACGTCAAGAGCCATCTTGGCTTCCTTGTAGGATCTGGACACTTCCTTGATCTCCCCCACTACCGTGCCAAAGGCCACATGAACCTTGGTCATAGCTTCTGTGTTCAGCATATCCAGAATCACGTTGGCTGTCTTCTCCAGGTCATCCTGTGTCTCTCCTGGGCGAACCTCCTTCACCAAAATGATGTTCTTCTCATCCACTGCCGTGATAAAATCTTTCACCTTACCTGCAAAAAGACTTCTCACTGTCTCCAGCGCACCGGCATCCTTCTCATACTTGGTCTCAATAATATAGACCACCCGCTTGGCACTGGTCTCAATATGAAGCTTCTTGGCACGATTGTAGATATCTACCAGAAGCAGGTTGTCCAGAAGCAGGTTCTTAATGAAATTATCCTTGTCAAAGCGTTCCTTATAAGCTACCAATAGATTCTGGATCTGAAATGCAGCCAGCTTCCCGATCATATATACGTCTTCACTGTGGCCTCTGGCCAATAAAATATATTCTAACTGATGCTCATCAAACACTTTGAAAAACTGATAGCCCTGGATTACCTGGCTGTCTGCCGGAGAATCTACAAAAGCAAGGATCGAATTCTCATTCTCTTCTGCATCCGGAAATGTGGTTGCAAGTACTTTTCCTTCCGTATCGCAGACACAAAGATCAACTCTGGTAATTCCCTTTAACCCGTCAATTGCATTCTGAAGGATTTGATTCGATATCATAGCACACTCTCCTTTTCGTAATTCTACTGTAACTTTACCATAAAATCCGCCGCCCAACAGGCGGCATACATGCAAGTCTGCCCACCGCGCCCACCAGACATTCCTGTGTGGTGGTGCATCCGCTGCCGGGGCACATGCAGGTTTACTGTCCCGTCAGGTATGCCGCTTACTGCGGCAACCGCCTTATTCTATATTAATGCATAAGACAAAAAAAAGCAAGCAAGTATGAATACTTGCCTGCTTATTTTTCTCTTAAGATTAGTTGCAAACAACCTGCTCGGTATCTTTGTCAAATACGTGAACTTTGGACATATCCAGAGCGATCTTCACAACGCTGCCTACTCTTGCAGTGGTACGCGGATTTACTCTTGCGATGAACTGGGACTCATCAATATCAAAGTATAAGTTAACCTCAGCACCTAACAGCTCGTATACACGGATAGTAGCTTCGATTACGCTCTTTGGTGAGCCGGTCAGCCAAGCTTCGTCATCATGCAGATCTTCTGGACGGATACCGATGGTAACGGTCTTTCCAACATAACCCTTCTGCTCAACAACTTTTGCCTTCTCTGCCGGAAGAGTAATCTTGTGGCCACCGAAGGACAAGTTTACATCTGCACCGTCTTTGGATACAGCTGCGTCGATCATGTTCATCTGAGGAGCTCCGATGAATCCAGCAACGAACTTGTTGCATGGCTTGTCATACAGATTCTGTGGAGAGTCAACCTGCTGAATAACGCCGTCTTTCATAACAACGATTCTGGTACCCAGGGTCATAGCCTCTGTCTGGTCATGGGTTACATAGATGATTGTAGCCTGCAGTCTCTGATGCAGCTTGGAAATCTCAACACGCATCTGACCTCTCAGCTTTGCATCCAAGTTGGACAGCGGCTCATCCATCAGGAATACTTTAGGATTACGCACAATAGCACGTCCCATAGCAACACGCTGTCTCTGACCACCGGACAAAGCCTTCGGCTTACGGTCTAACAGATGCTCCAGATCCAGGATCTTGGCTGCTTCATGTACTAATTTATCAATCTCGTCTTTTGGTGTCTTTCTCAGTTTCAGGCCGAATGCCATGTTGTCATATACGGACATATGAGGATACAGAGCATAGTTCTGGAATACCATTGCGATATCTCTGTCCTTCGGCTCTACATCGTTCATCAGCTTTCCGTCAATGTAGAATTCACCAGAAGAAATGTCCTCCAGGCCTGCAACCATACGAAGCGTAGTGGACTTACCACATCCAGATGGTCCTACGAAGATAACAAATTCCTTATCTGCGATCTCCAGATTAAAATCCTTAACTGCAACGAATCCATTTGGGTACGCTTTTGTTACGTTCTTCAATGTTAAACTAGCCATAATCCAAAATCCTCCTAATTTTAGAAAATAAATGTATTTGGGCTCTTTAGCAATGCGGTATCAGGCCCTTGCTTGATTTCTGTTACTATCATACACGAAAGACACTATTTTGACCATATGGTAAATCACCAAAATATTTTTCTTTAATTTGTCTATTCTGTATATTTACAAGAAAAGGTTACTAAAATTCTTAATTTTCCCTGTCAATATTCTATAAATCCCTCACCGAACACCTCGCGGACATCGCTTACGATCAAAAATGCCTGCTTATCAAGTTCTTCCACGATCTCGCGGATCCCCACAATCTCCTTCTTGGATACCACGCAGAACAGCATCTTACGGCACATTCCTGAGTACATTCCCACTGCATCCACAACCGTGACTCCACGGCCCAGCCGGGTCATAACCGCATGTCCGATCTCCTCATACCGGTCAGAGATGATAAACGCCTGTTTGGAAAAATTAAGTCCCTCCAGGATGCCGTCAGACACCTTGGCCACTGCATAGATGGCAATCAGGGCATAGAGCGCGTAAGAAATGCCGAACACTGCGGCTCCGGCCAACACCACGATTCCATCCAGCACCTGCATGATCTGGGCAATGGAATAGTGTTTTAACTTCCTCTGGAAAAGGGCCGCCAGCATATCGGTACCACCGGTAGTGGCTGAAAACATGAACACAAGTCCGGTTCCCACACCAGTCACGATCCCTCCGAAGAGAGATGAGAGAAAAATCTCTCCTGTCAGAAGTTTAATCTCCGGTATCACTCCCAAAGAGACAGACAGCGCCACCGTAGCAACTCCAGTCCTTTTCAAGAACTGTCCGCCTTTTATCTTCCAGGCAGCCAAAAATAGGGGAACATTAAGCACCGTGTTGGTGATCCACAGAGGGAGCCCTGTCAGGTTTTTCACAATGATAGCGATACCGGATACCCCTCCTGTGACCAGACCCGCCGGGTCATACATGTTCTTGATGGCAAACCCCATGACAAAGGCTCCCAGTATAATCAATCCATAATCCACCCAAACCGGTCTTCTCTTCATCTTGCTGTCTCCCTCACTTCATGCAGTTTTCACAGCACGGCTGTCTCATATCTGGCCTTTAAAACAGTGCCGGTTCCCGTAAACCCTGGGTTTGCATACTTGTGCCTTAAGCCTTCGTCTGCTTATGCCTTCTGCTTTCTCCCACGCAGGCTACTGGTTTCCCTCCTTATGCCCGCAGGTTTTCTGGCGTCACCTTACCGCTTTTTTGCCAACAGATTGACCCACATGGTGTCCGGATGATTTGCCCTTGCATCCTCGGTCTCCCAGACCTTCAGGATCTCAAACAGGCCGGTCCGCTCCACCATGGCTGTCAGACTCTCCATAGTATAATCGCAAAAATACCGCTCTCCCCGAAATCCCTCATACTCTCCTTTTCGCACGGACATAAACAGAACTCCGTGAGGGCAGAGGGCATCGCAGATCCTGCACAGAATCTCCGGCATCTCGTTCTTAGGCACATGAATCAGCGAGTCGCATGCCCAGATACCGTCAAAAACATTCTCGAACTCCATGTCTTCGTAGGTCATCAAAAGCACATCCAGCCCTGTATGTATCTCCGCCAGCTTGCACATCTCCTCCGATGCGTCTAGGGGAGTCACATCATATCCCATGTCATACATCACCAGGGAATCCCGCCCGGAACCGCAGCCTAAATCCAGAATGGTGTCGCCTTCTTCCAGTTCCTCCAAAAACTGGTTCAAAAGCTCACTAACATCCATGTCAACCGTGTCTTCATATATTTTTGCCGCATATTTATTATAATATTCGATTGAGTCCACAACAGCCTCCTATACTTTTTCTATGGTCTTATCCGTAATTTTAATGATTCCTTCTTTTAAGAGATGCCCAACCGCTCTTTTAAATGCATTCTTGCTCATATGAAATGTCTCTTTTATCATCTCTGGAGATGCCTTGTCATTAAATGGAAGCACCCCGCCCTGGTCCTCTATGGCCTTCAGTACCAGCTTTGCGTCCGTATTGATCTGAATGTAGGCCTTTTCCCTGGGGCTTAAGTCCAGTTTTCCATCCTCCCGTACCTTCACGACTCTTGCCTCAACCACGTCTCCTTCCTGAATATTCCCGTACAACTCCTTCTGCGGGATCATCCCGTAATACCGGTTGTCCACTGCCACAAATGCCCCCAGGTTTTCATTGATCTCATATACAGTTCCTGTAACTTTATCATCCTTCTGATAGGGTGACTGGCTGCTCATGTAGGAATACACTTTCATAGTCGCCGCAAGCCGTCTGCTCTTGTCCACATACAGAGCTACCAGGCACTGCTCCCCCTGACGCACCTTGTGGTTCTGTTCTTTAAATGGAAGCAACAAATCTTTCTCCAGCCCCATATCCAGGAATGCTCCGATTTTTCCTACTTCCTTTACAGTCAGAACCGCCACTTCCCCCACCTGCAGCCTTGGAACCGATGTAGTAGCAATCAGCCGGTCCTCTGAATCTTTGTAGATAAACACATCCAGTTTATCTCCGATCTTCGTTCCCTCCGGAACCTGTTTCCTGGGAAGCAGGACTGCCGCCTCATCGTCACTCTTCTCTCCCAGATAAATGCCAAATTCCTTTACACGGACTACTTCCAAAAGCTGCCTTTTCCCTAACTCGATCATTCTCTTCCTCCGTTGTCTTGTCATATTAAGTCATCCACTTGCTGCCACAATCCGTTCACGGCCTGTGAGGCCTGCCTTAAGGCCTGTCTAAACCACTGCTTCCCCCCATCCATATCACTGCATACGGGCTTTTCTCTTCATCACACAGGGCCGTCACATACCCCTCCTTAATCCTGCTGACCCGAGGCGTCAAGTAATCCCCCATTACCGCCGCCTTCCGATACTCAACTCTCAACTCCTTAATGTGGAAATCATCTGGCAAAAACTCCCTGGCTATCTCCACATATTGGGCATTGTTCACATGATGGTTGGTGTCTATGTGATGCTTCATCACCAGCACTGGATGGCCTAAGCCGTAATCCTCAGGAAGGGCAATCCTCCTGGGCGCATACTCCATGTCCAGCCTTTCCTCCATAGCCCCGTATCCGTCAATATCCACATTGGTCACTCTGGCTGGCCTGCCTGCCTTGGTGTCGAACAGAAACCAGATGGAATTGGCCCTGACCAGATAGTCTCCTTTAGAATCCTGCATCATGAAATTACGATATGCATAGATCCCCTTAAAATCATAGGGCCAGGTGCTTATGACAATCTTTTCGCCAAGAGCCGGATACCGGTCAATGATAATCTGCCAGGAAGACAGCCACCATGCCTGATGGCGTTCCTCCAAGTAGGAAACTCCCAGGCCAGCGTCCTCAGACTGGAAGGTGGAGCAATCCTGAAGATAATTCATCATCCCCGTCACACTTAATCGGCCTCTCTCATCCGTCTCACTGTATCTCACCCGGCTGTCAAACTGATACATATGCCTGCTCCTTTTCACACAAAATCACTTTTCATTATATAGCATTTTCACTGGAATGTCTAGGTATGACGGCCAGGCGCTGCAATTTTCTCTGATAAAAGAGTGACAGCTGCTTACTCTCCGGCAAGCAACCGCCACTTCCATTTTGCATAACCTCAATCACTGCAATCCCAGCATCTCCTTCAGCGGTCTATAATAATGATACGCAAATCTCATCCGTTCGTATCCAAACTGGCGTTCTAGCCGTTTGGACGACTGCCACAGCGCCTCCATCCCTTCATTGGCGTAGGTATTCTCATCCTCAAGGTCATGGTTTCCCGGCTTTTGCAACTCATAGATGCAGATGATTCCTTTCCCGTATTCTCTGGCAAAGCCGGTTTCCATGGCGATCTGCCCATATTCATCCCTTCGGTTATAATTCATCACCGCCACCCCGTCGCAACCGTTGCTTATTAGTTCCTCCAACATATCCTTGTCCACGGCATCATAAAAGGTAGGGATGCATACCCAAAACTCCAGCTGGTTCTCAAGCGCATACTCATAGGCAGATTCCATGCCCGTTAAATAGTCTGCCATAAGCTGTGCCCTGGCTTTTCGCCCCTGATCCCATTCTTCCAAAAGATACGGCTCCACGTCCGCCAGGATGCCCTTGATCGTGACATCCTCCTTCTGCTTCT
>JAETTS010000970.1 GCA_021769025.1 Enterocloster bolteae | reverse complement strand
CAACAATCGCTTTTACCATAATATACTCCTTTACACGTTGATCTCAGCCGTAATGCCGAGGACTTCTTTATTTGCATCAAGGACAGGGGTCACCATCTGCTGCAGGAATTCAGATGTCTGGGCCGGAGCGCAGCCTACGAAGTTTTCTGGCTTCATGAGCCCTGTGAGCTGCTCCTTTGTCATATTGAATGCCGGATCACCTGCAATCCGATCCAGCAGATCGTTATCCAGGCCTTCTTCCTTTACACGCTTTCCAGCAGCCATGGAATGTTCGCGAATTTTTTCATGCAGCTCCTGCCGGTCTCCCCCTGCCTTTACCGCATCCATGAGGATATTTTCCGTTGCCATGAAAGGCAGCTCGCTCATGAGGCGGGCTTCGATGACTTTGGGATAAACCACCAGGCCGGAAGCCACATTGAGATAAAGCTCCAGAATGCCGTCTACTGCAAGGAACCCTTCCGACATGCTGATGCGCTTGTTGGCCGAGTCATCCAAGGTCCGTTCAAACCACTGGGTGGCGGCAGTCAGAGCCGGGTTCATGGCATCGGACATGACGTAATTTGCCAGGGCCGCGATACGTTCACTTCTCATAGGATTGCGCTTGTAGGCCATGGCAGAGGAGCCGATCTGATTCTTTTCAAAAGGCTCTTCTACTTCCTTGAGATGCTGCAGGAGGCGAATATCATTGGAAAATTTGTGAGCGCTCTGGGCAATTCCCGAGAGGACATTCAGCACCCGGCTGTCTACTTTTCTGGAATAAGTCTGGCCTGATACGGCATAGCAGCTGCTGTATCCCATCTTTTCCGCAATCAGGACATCTAGTTTTTTTACCTTTTCCCGATCCCCGTCAAAGAGCTCAAGAAAGCTTGCCTGGGTGCCGGTAGTTCCTTTTGAACCCAGCAATTTCATGGTGCCCAGCAGGTGTTCCACATCCTCCAGGTCCATCAGCAGGTCCTGAATCCAGAGAGTGGCGCGCTTTCCCACTGTCGTTGGCTGAGCGGGCTGAAA
>JAETTS010000969.1 GCA_021769025.1 Enterocloster bolteae | reverse complement strand
AAGGCTTTCAAGAGGACTGACTCTTGCACAGAAACATGCACCGTATATGATGGCAGCAAAGTTGTCGGGGAGCAGCACGCCAAAGCTTCTGGCAAAGCACATTCTTCCCAACATTGCAGGCCCGATCCTGGTTACGGCTGTGCTGGATATTGGAACAATGATGATGGAGCTGGCTGGCTTATCTTTCCTGGGCCTGGGTGTAAAACCGCCTATGGCAGAATGGGGAAGTATGATCAATGAGGGACGGAGCATGCTTCAGGTTTCTCCGTGGATGGTTTTGGCTCCCGGTGCAGCAATCTTTGTCACGGTTATGATCTTTAACCTGCTGGGAGACACTCTGCGGGATTATATGGATCCTAAGCAGAGAAATAAATTACAATAAAATAATTAATGGAAGAAAGGCGGAAGAGAAAATGAAAAAAAGACTGCTTGCAGCAATGCTTTCCTGTGCAGTAATGATGGGAATGACAGGAACTACGGTATTTGCGGAGGAAAAAACGTTTGTTTATGGTACCACAGGCTACAGCGAGGAAATGGGAGATGCAGGACTGAATCCCCACGATAATTATTCCGGATGGAGCGCTATTCGTTACGGCGTAGGGGAAACGTTGTTTAAATATAATGACAACATGGAAGTGGAACCGTGGCTTGCTACAGACTATGAGTTCGTAGATGATAATACCGTGAAAATTACATTACGGGATGGAGTTTTGTTCTCCAGCGGACGTACTATGGATGCCCAGGCGGTAAAAGAATGCCTGGAAGATCTGGTTGCCGTACATGACAGGGCTCCCAGTGATCTGAAAATCGAAAGCATTGAGGCTGACGGACTGGTTTTGACAATCCATACCACGGAACCATGTCCTGCGATCATTAATTACCTGGGCGATCCCTATGGCGCGATTATTGATATGGAATATGGCATCCAGGGAGAAGGCGGCTCTGCAAACGTGGCAGGAACCGGCCCGTATATTGCCACAGAAGTGACTCCTACACAGATTGACCTGGTA
>JAETTS010000968.1 GCA_021769025.1 Enterocloster bolteae | reverse complement strand
TGGGAAAGCCAAATGTAGGCAAGTCTTCCCTGATGAATGTACTGGCAGGGGAGGAGCGGGCTATCGTGACGGATATAGCGGGAACTACCAGAGATATTCTGGAGGAGAATATAAGGATGGAAGGCATCAGCCTCAATGTGGCAGACACTGCGGGAATACGGGAAACGAAAGATTTGGTGGAGAAGATAGGGGTTTCTAAAGCTAAGGATGCGGCAAAAGATGCGGATCTGATTATCTATGTGGTTGACGCTTCCATCCCTCTCGATGAAAATGATGCGGATATTATGAGAATGATAGAGGGTCAGAAGGCTGTGGTTCTTCTGAATAAATCTGACCTTAATACAGTTATTACGGTGGAAGATCTGGAGAAAAGAACCAGGCAGAAGGTTATTGCCGTTTCCGCAAAGGAGGGAACAGGAATAGAAGAATTGGAAAAGGCAATAAAAGATATGTTTTATAAGGGTGAGATTGATTTTAATGATGAGATTTATATTACCAGTGTGCGCCATAAAACGGCATTGACGGAATGTTATAACAGCCTTATGATGGTTATGGAGAGTATTGATTCGGGTATGCCGGAGGATTTTTATTCGATTGATCTTATGAACGCCTATGAACAGCTGGGAGGTATCATAGGAGAGGCGGTGGAGGACGATCTGATAGATGAGATATTCAGTAAATTTTGTATGGGCAAGTAAGGGAGAATCCGGGAGGAAACAGGAAGATGGGATGTTTGGAGGAATTTTATGATATCGTTGTAGTGGGAGCAGGTCATGCCGGATGTGAGGCTGCACTGGCCTGTGCCAGACTTGGTCTGGAGACTATTATGTTTACGGTGAGTGTGGACAGCATTGCTCTTATGCCCTGCAATCCCAATGTTGGAGGGAGTTCAAAAGGGCATCTGCTGAGGGAATTGGACGCCCTGGGCGGCGAGATGGGAAAAAACATAGACAAAACTTTTATTCAGTCGAAAATGTTAAACGAGTCAAAGGGGCCGGCTGTTCACTCTCT
>JAETTS010000967.1 GCA_021769025.1 Enterocloster bolteae | reverse complement strand
TTTTAAGATCACCCTGCCAATGATATCACCTCAGATTTTTTTCGTTCTGATTGTTATGACCATCGGCAACTTCAAGGTGTTTGAGACCATTCGCGTCATGACCATGGGCGGTCCCAACAATGCCACCACATCCCTGGTATACTACATTTACAATAAAGTGTTTATGGATTACACCGTGGGAACGGCCGCGGCGGGAGGCGTGATTTTGCTTATAATTGTAGGGATCATGACCGTCTTGTATTTTGTCAGTCTGGCAAGGAAAGTACATTACCAGTAAGGGGGGAGAAGCATGTATTCGTTCAGTCAAAAAGTGTGGGCAGTAATTGGATTTATCCTGAAAGCCCTTCTGATCTTTGTGTTTGTGTTTCCGTTTTTGTGGATGCTGTCCGTGGCGCTGCAGAGCGACGCGGAGATTACCTCCTCCCCCATAACGCTGATTCCGGCCGTCCCCCAGTGGGGCAATTTCCTGGCTGCGTGGAGCAAGGGACCGTTTTTCCTCTATCTGAAAAACTCCCTGACGATCATTGTCTGTGTTATCATTCTCCAGCTTCTGATTATGGTGCCGGCAGCCTACGCCTTCGCAAAATGTGAGTTTAAGGGAAAGAACCTGATGTTCGGCCTGGTGCTCATCGCCTTTATGACTCCCGGACAGATTACGTTTCTTCCCATCTATCAGATGATGTCCGGGTGGGGGATTATGGATACGCTGATTCCCCAGATTCTGCCCTTTATGACCAATGCCTTCGGAATCTTTCTTCTGAGGCAGTACTTTATGCAGGTGCCGGATGAACTGATCGAGGCGGCCCGGCTGGACAATGCAGGTTCGCTGAAGATTGTGTACAGGCTGATGCTTCCCATGGCAAAACCGGCCATGAGCACGGTGGTGCTGTTCAGTTTCGTGAATCACTGGAACGACTATTTCTGGCCGTTGGTTATGACTCAGACCACCCAGGTGCGTCCCTTAACCATCGGGATTGCCATGCTGAAAAACGCGGAGGGAGTGACCAACTGG
>JAETTS010000966.1 GCA_021769025.1 Enterocloster bolteae | reverse complement strand
AGGTAAATGGTGATATAGGAGTCGGCGTATGGGATGGTTTCGTCGGAGGCGCCGAACAGGTACAGCATGGGGCGCTTCAGGATAAGGCCCAGGATTGTCAGGATAAGGCCGCTTAGGACCATCATGACAAAGGAATTGCCCATGATGGCCTCCGCCTCCAGGTCATTTCCCCGCACCCGCTCTATGGAGCACAGAGGAGCCCCGCCCATGCCGAACAGGTTGGCAAAGGCGATGACCATGGAGATAATGGGAAGGCAGAGGCCAAGACCCGTGAGAGCCATGGTAGCGTTCTCCGGAATCCGGCCGATGTAAATCCGGTCCACGATGTTGTAGAGCACGTTGATGAGCTGCGCCAGGGTCATGGGCAGGGCAAGATTCAGGATGTTTTTAATGACGCTTCCCTTGGAGAAGTCGTTTTTGGTGTCTGTGTGCATGGCAGAGGACATGGTTGATACCGCCTTTGGGGGTTTTGTTTATTTTAAGAAGAGTAGTTTGCCTGTATATAATCCGGACAGTACACTAGACAAAGAATTCTACCGGGGTATACTCCTGAAGGTTTTTTACAGCGGAGGAGTCGTAAAATTCTTTGAAGATGTCTATGCATTCCTGTTCGGAACAGATTTTTTCTACAAGTTTTGTGGTGTTGTTCTGCTCCATGCCCAACTGAACCACAATGCCTTCGTCACACTGGGCTGCCTGCACATAGCGGATGTTGTGGCTGATTTGCTGAAGGGTCAGCACCAGAAACTGGTTGCTGTCGTCGAACACGTCTTCCAGACCGTCCTCCACCTGCTGCCAGGAGACATTGTGCAGTTCTCCGTTCTGGCTTCCAAGGACCGTGGGACTGGGACAGGCGACGGTTCCGAAGGTGATGTCGGTTGTGGTCTGCTTTTTGGGTTTTGGTGAGAAAAGGCCCATGAGTTTTTCCTCCTGTGAATGACTTTGGTATTATTTTATCACGAAGGGGAAGGAGATTCAAGAACAGAGACAGAAACAGAGCAAGGCAGGTGAG
>JAETTS010000965.1 GCA_021769025.1 Enterocloster bolteae | reverse complement strand
ATGGGCGGCCTGGTTCGCTGCCATTACGTGCATCCTCCCGGCTAATCAGCGTGGTGATTAGCCAGGGGGTGAACCAATGTCAGTTAGTTAAGCATTAGGTTAGATTCGTAAGCGTCAAATAAGATAGTGGATAGAAAAATAACCACTACCCCTCTATACTGAAAGGGCAGTGGTCATCGGCACCGTTCCTGTACCATGGGATCCCATGGCAGATAGTCATCCAGATATTCCGGATTCTCAAGAAATATACTCCCCGGCATATCTGCCAGGATATATTTGATATATTTCATTGCATCCAGCCCATTGGCTTTCGCTGTCTCGACCAGCGTGTAGATTCCTGCACTTCCCGCAGCACCCTTCGGACTTCCGGCAAACAGCCAGTTCTTCCGGCCAATCACAAAGGCGCGGATACAGTTCTCCGCAAGGGAATTGCTGATGGAACAGTTCCCATCCTCAAGATAGTTGAAGAACTCCTGCCGGTTGTTCAGGGCATACTGGAAAGCTGTATGGAGCTTCGACTTTGGCAGTTCCCCGGCAGAGTTTAGCTCTGCCCATGACCAGAAAGCCTCGAGAAGCGGTTTCTCGCGGTTGATCCGTTCCTTTTTCTTCTGTTCCGGGGGAAGGCCCTCCAGTTCCTTTTCGATCTCAAACAGCTTATTCAGACGAACGACTGCTTCCGCAGGCTTTGAAGCTTCCGTCCCATGGAGGTCTTTTGGCAGCGCGTCCACAAAGGCGCGGCGCAGATGGGTGTAGCACAGGCATCTTGTAACCCCTTTCACCCCATTGTACCCGGAATAAGCATCCGTATGGATGTATCCGGTATAGCCCTTTAAAAATGCTTCCGGATATTTCCCGCCTCTCCCCGGCTGGTACTCAAAATACCGGACCGGCTGTTTGCAGTCCCTGATGCTGCAGTATACCCACATATAAGAATCCGAAGTGTTCTTCCTCCCTGGTTCCTTCAGCACTTGTACGTGGGTCTCATCGATGTGCAGATACTCCTGTTTCAGAAG
>JAETTS010000964.1 GCA_021769025.1 Enterocloster bolteae | reverse complement strand
TCGCCGCCTTATAAGGAAGAAAGATCACTTCCTTCCTCTCCTTGGGCAGTTCATGGCAGATTTTTTCTCTTATCTGAAGCAATTGTTTCCGAATAGCCTTCGTAAGCTTTTTGTACCCGGTTCTGTTGTCCAGAGATTGGCTCAAACAATACAATTGTTCACAGTATTCTTCCAAAAACGGCACAATCGCCTGCCCTGCCTCCCCCAGGGTTTCCAGGCAATTTCCTACTTCCAGTGCAGATTCCTGGCATTGGATCAGCGTGTCCACGACTTCCGCCTTGCATCTTCCGTTTACGCTTCCAACCACTTTATTGGCATGTTCCATCAAGTCAATGAGCTTAAGCAACTCCTTTTTTCGGTATCGCTCCATTCTCTTTTCCCCTCCCGGAATCAAAGTCCGAAAATCTGCTGGCTTTCCATGGCTTCATACAATGCCCTGTACATATAGTAGTCCGCCGGTTCCGTGATCTTAAGATTATTCTTCGTGCTTTCCACCACATGCATGGGCACCTGATAAAGGCTACACAGATGAGAGGAGTCGATGGTCTGTACGCCGTCCTTCCTGGCCTTTTCATATAACTCTAAAATCCTCCCATACCGGAAGGACTGAGGTGCCTTTGCCGTGTACATCTGGCCTCTGGGAGGAACTTCGGATACACTTTCTCCGTCAACACTGCGTACAATGCTTTCCCTTGCCGCTTCTACCGTGATGGCGCTGCCATATTTTTTTACGGCTTCTATGTTCCTGCTGATCAACTCTTCGTTGATAAACGGCCGGACACCATCATGAATCAGGATGATTTCATCGTCCCCTGTCATTTCCCTCATGGCGGCAAGGCCGTAATAGATAGAATCATGCCCGGTCTCACCACCAGGGACAATCTGTGTTACCTTTGTGAGTCCAAAGCGTTTTAAAAGCCCTTTCAACTCTGTCATCCATTCTTTCAGGCAGACCACTGTAATCCTGTCAATCTCATCATGATATTCAAAATGTTCCAGGGTATAAATAATAAT
>JAETTS010000963.1 GCA_021769025.1 Enterocloster bolteae | reverse complement strand
TTTCTTCTTGGAAATGGTTGGCAATCAATTGCAGACCAACTGGTAAGCCATCCGCAAAGCCAGCTGGCAAGGACATTCCTGGTAGACCGGCTAAGTTTACTGGAATAGTCAAGAGGTCCGCTAAATACATTGAAACAGGGTCCTCAATCCGGCTTCCCAAATCAAAGGCAACCGTTGGAGAAGTTGGCCCCATAATGAGGTCATAGCCTGCAAAGACTTTCTTGAAGTCCTCAATAATCAAGGTTCTCACCTGACCAGCCTTCTTGAAGTAGGCATCGTAGAAACCAGATGACAAACTGAAGTTCCCCAACATAATCCGACGCTTGACCTCGTCTCCAAAACCTTGACTCCGTGTCTTCACATAGACATCTTCAAGATTCTCGATGTCTTCTGCTCTAAATCCATAACGAATACCGTCAAAACGTTGAAGATTGGATGCGGCTTCTGAAGAGGCAATGATGTAATAAACGGCTACACCATAGCGACTGTGGGGAAGACTCACTTCTTCCACACGCGCCCCTAGCTCTTCAAACTTCTTAGCAGCAGCCAAGATTTGTTCCTTAACCGCAGGATCAATTCCCTCTCCCATATACTCTTTAGGGAGAGCGATTTCCATACCGGTCAAATCTTGACCAATCTTGCTGGTAAAATCTGGAACCGCAAGTGGTGCAGACGTTGCATCCCGATGATCATGACCGGACAAAGCTCCAAGTAAGTGAGCATTCTCTCGAACGGTTGGCGCAAATGGACCAATTTGATCCAAGGAAGATGCAAAGGCAATCAAACCAAAACGTGAAATGCGGCCATACGTCGGCTTCATCCCCACAATTCCATTAAAGGCTGCTGGTTGACGAATCGAACCGCCTGTATCAGATCCCAAGGACAAGCGGACTTGCCCTCCCGCCACAGCTGAGGCAGAACCACCAGAAGAACCTCCTGGAACCTTGCTTTGATCCCAAGCATTTTTACTTGGTTTGAAATAGGATGTCTCATTGGAACCACCCATGGCAAATTC
>JAETTS010000962.1 GCA_021769025.1 Enterocloster bolteae | reverse complement strand
GGCGTTTTTCAGCATCAGGGCCAGCGCGTTCAGCTATGAGATCATGTGTCAGGGGCGGGATAAGCTGGAGTACTACATAGGGGATTACAAGAAGCGGTGGGATACCCTGTCCAAGAAGGAGCAGGACTCTATGAGGGATATGCGGGTGGTACAGGAGATGTACGCCAGAGGGTTTGAGTTTATGCCCATTGACATCTATAAGGCCAGGGCCAGGGACTTCCAGATCGTAGACGGGAAGCTGATGCCCTCCTTCGCGAGCATTGACGGTCTGGGGGATAAGGCGGCCGACGGCGTGGTGGACGCGGTGAAGGACGGTCCGTTTCTGTCCAGGGAGGACTTCAGGAACCGGACAAAGGTCAGCAAGACCATCTGCGATCTGATGAGCGATCTGGGGCTGCTGGGCGATCTTCCGGAGTCCAATCAGCTGTCCCTGTTTGATTTTGGGTAAGGTTTATAAACTATGTCAGAAATCCTGTGCTTCCGCACAGGATTTTTGCATGGGGATTGGTCTTTTTTATGCATTGCCGGAATTCGGATATGAACAGGGCTGTTATAACTGCACAAAAAGGGACGAATATTAAACATAATGGGACGATATTTTAAATCTGTTTTCTGCCTGAGAAATCCCATAAGATAGAAACAGGAATTTTGGGCGGAGAGAAATTATGGATAATGAAAGCGTATTGAAAAAGATTGAAGAGCTGATGTTACAGCGGGGCTATACCCGATATATGCTGGCAAAAGTAAGCGGAATCAGTAAATCCACGATCACTACCATATTTAACAGAAGAAGTACGATGAGCCTGTATAACCTGTCGAAAGTCTGCAGGGCGTTTGACCTGACATTGTCGGAATTTTTTTCCATGCTGGAGGGCAAGACAGAAAACGGACTGCTGCAGGATTTTCCATTGGATTGGTGGAGCAGCCTGCCGCCGGAGAAGCGCCGTCAGGTGACAACCATTATGCGAGTGGTTGCAGAATTGGATTTAAGGGGAAAGTAACCAATATAGATGTCT
>JAETTS010000961.1 GCA_021769025.1 Enterocloster bolteae | reverse complement strand
TGAGAAACAGGGAAACCCTAGAAAATTGAACTGTATGTCACAAGAATGAACCTGTGACATATAGAATAAAAATATTATCTAGAAGAATATCGTACACTCCATGTACCTAAATCTTTTCTACCCATGCCAAGATCCTAAATCGACCAGCAAGGAAGACAGGACCAACGAAGATCTTCTTCAAGCAGTTTTATTCAGGAACCTTGATACAATCTTCTGCCCCCTTGGAAACCCCGGAGCACATTTAAATAGCTACTGCTGGCCAATCCCAGCAAGCTACGTGCGTCATGAAGATCGGCTCTCACTATGCGGAAGCTGGGATGCCAGGCAGGCATAGCCAAAATAGGACTTCCTTACTACAAGGACCATGCACCATTGGGAGGGTGGAAGGCGGAAACCAGCACCATCTTTGAGGTGCACCATGTCACAACTGCCTATAGTTCCCCTTTTTTGTTTAATTAATCAAGCAGGCAAAGCACCACTGAGTGTGGCGACCCATCCAACCATCTTAGGATCATCTGTTCATTAAACCAGTCTTAGGACACCTCGTCTCCCACAAGGTCCCATGCCTTAGGTAGAAGGGAGATTGCCCGTCACTGGGCAGGGTCACTCATACATACTCAGGCGTGAGGTACAACAAGGTCTTATGAATGACCGTAAGCCAGGCTTGAGGGGACTGTCCTGATTTAATGGCTGCAAATACCTGTACCACCTTAACCTCTTCCCGCCTCTGAACAAACCTCATTCTACAGAGACACCACAGGCTCACTAGGGAGACCAGCAGCAAGAGTCCAGCTAGGGCTCCCATAC
>JAETTS010000960.1 GCA_021769025.1 Enterocloster bolteae | reverse complement strand
GCAGATTTCCATGGCGTGGATGCTATGCAAGAAGCCTTGGATCGTACCCATTCCTGGCACCCGAAAAGAGGAGCGTATGAGGGAAAATGCTGGTGCCGCCGAGGTGGAATTATCAGCCAGTGAAGTTCAAATACTGGATGATGCACTTGGCAAAATGGAAATGTCTTCCGTATTCGGCGGAACAGATTTGAAACAATAAGAATTAAACTTTACATCATCAATTTTAGGAGGTATCTATTATGGAATACGCAACCTTAAACAATGGGGTAAAAATGCCTATGGCTGGAATCGGTACTTTTCTACTCAGCCCTGACGAGGCGGAGGTTTCCGTCCTTTCTGCCCTTCAATGCGGCTATCGTTTGATTGATACGGCCAATGCCTATGTAAACGAAAAGGCCGTGGGCAGGGCGATGAAGAAGTCGGGCCTTGAGAGGAAGGAAATCTTTCTGGAAACAAAGTTGTGGCCCAGCTTTTATGAGCAGGATGACGCGGTGGAAAAAACGCTTGAGCGCCTGGACACGGACTATATCGACCTGCTGCTGATCCATCAGCCCGCGGGGAACTATGTGGCCGGTTACCGGCAGATGGAGAAATCCTATAAAGAGGGCAAGGTGAAGGCCATCGGCCTGTCGAACTTCAACGAGGAACAGATCAGAGAAATTTTGAGCATCTGCGAGATTAAGCCCGCCATTCTCCAAACAGAAGTACATCCCTACTCCCAGGAGAAGGCGCTGAAGGAGTTCCTCGGCAAAGAAGATATTGTGATTCAGGCATGGTATCCCCTGGGCCACGGTGACGAGGCGCTGATCCATGAACCGCTGTTTGCGGAACTTGCCAAAAAGTACGGCAAGAGCAATGCCCAGATCATCCTTCGCTGGCACATTCAGGATGGCAACATCGTCATCCCTGGGTCCAAGAACCCAGCCCATATCCGGGACAATTTCAACCTGTTTGATTTTGCATTGACAGACAATGAGATGGCGCAGATTGCCGCTATGGACAAACAGAAACGCTATT
>JAETTS010000959.1 GCA_021769025.1 Enterocloster bolteae | reverse complement strand
AAATCTGCCATCTCTGTGACCACCCATCTCGAAGGTCTTGGCCAGGGCATCTGGCTTCCTGAACTGATGTCTCAAACAGGTTTCCTAAAGTCTCAGGTTAGCAGTTTTCGACGGATTACCTGTGCCTTATCTAGAGCGAAAACAGGGAATGAATTCTGGCTTATCTGAGTCCCTGGAGGTAGTAGGTGCTTATAGAGAGCAGGTGAAGGAATCAAAGACCTGAAAGTGCTAATCCATTCTTCGGGTGCGAACTTCTCTAATTTTTTATACATTTTTAATCATTTAATAAAGTAAGTCAGTATCCCTGATAGGGTGAGTGTCTGGCTTATGCACCAGCCTCTCTTTTCATCCTAACTCCTGGCTGCTTAGGCTGTGATATCCATTGGAAGTATAGTCATTGCAGATGTAAGTGGTTATAATGAAGGCCACCCTGGAGTGTGCTGGGCCCCTAATCCAATATGATCATCGACCCTATCAGAATAGAAGCGTTAGTGGGTTGAATGGCAGGCAGGATGGATGGGACCCGATGTCAGGCTGTGGTTGACTGGGAGCTGGTTTTATTTCCCAACCAGGAGTTTGGGCTTTAGCCTGAGGTTCTAGTAAGCACTGGAGAATTTTTATCAGGGATTTCCCTTCAGGGATCCCTCAGGATGATCCCCTGGGGATGTACAGAGGAGGACCTAGAGGAGGCTGCAAGGGCTGTCAGCTCAGGCAACACGGAAAGCTGTTGGCTTCCCAGGAGGCACATGCTGCAGAGTGCAGGCCAGCAGAGACAGTGACTGAGCAGTTAGTGCAATGTCCCTCTTTGCATCAGAGCACCCCCCATGCTATCCTTCTGCCATGCCGGACTTACATGTTCAACAGACCGTCAAAACCCAGTCTGAGTGAAGGGACACCATTGCACTAAGGTACGAACACTGCATAGTACAAGACACAATGGATGGTAAGATGTTTCACAATGATGGGAAACTAAAATAATGTCAGTTAAGATGGTTTGCATTCCTCTCAGAGGACCCGG
>JAETTS010000049.1 GCA_021769025.1 Enterocloster bolteae | reverse complement strand
AATCGTGCCTAATGATGCAGAAATGACGGCTATATGTAGCCGTTTTGTTGAAGATCAGTCCCAGGAAAGGCTTGGGGTTAAATTCCCGGCATATATGCTCCATACTGAGCAGCAAAATGCAAACTTCTTCTTTGGAACCAGGTACAACCGTGACAGTCAGAAAATGTATTTCATTGGAAAGCCTCAGGATAGAGACGGGCATATTTTAGTTGTCGGCGGAGCTGGCAGCGGAAAAAGTTCCTGCATTGCCATTCCCACGTTGGGTACATGGGGCGGCACATTCTTTGCTATTGACATCAAGGGGGAATTATCAAAAAACTGGCCTCTAGTGAAGAAAACCAACTATCCGGTGATGATTTTTGATTTTTCTCGTGAAAAGAAAAGTGTAACCTTCAGATATGACCCATTTTACCTTTTACGCGAGGAAAACCAAGACGATCTGGTTCAAAACGCCCGTGAGATAGCTCAGGCTATTATTCCTATCCCACCTAATGTTCAAGAGCCATTTTGGAGTCAGGCCGCACAACACGTCTTGACTGCGGTGATCCTGTATGTCTGTGGACTAAAGGAATGCGACCCGGACACAGGTGAATTATTACAGGGAACATTTAATGATGCCATGGCTTTAATTCAGTCGAAGCCCATTTGGAAGTTGATTGAAGAAATCAGCAAGAGCAAAAATGAAGCGGCCATCATGCACATCAATCAATTTCGGGGGATTGAGGACCCGGAGGATAACAAGATGTTGACGGGTATTGGCGCAGAATTGAGCAATCGGGTCATGGTTTTTGCTACTGATAATCGAATCCGAGCTGCTTTTTCGCAAGACGGTGACATGATGAAGTGGGAGGATTTAGAAGACCATAATATTTTTATGCGAATACCGGAGGACAAGCTCGGACAGTGGGATGGAGCCATAACGATGATGCTCACCCAGCTTATCCGAACCTTGGAGCGGCGGCCCGATAAATATAGCAATGAAAGAAAATTGCCTCCTATTCTGCTGTTGCTGGATGAGTTTCCCCGGCTGGGGAAAATTGATGTGATCCAAAACGCCGTCTCCACTCTCCGCAGCAAGGGTGTAACGATCTGTTTGGTTGTACAGAGCCTGGCGCAGCTTGATAAAATGTACGGAAAGGAATCCAGGCAGATTATTGTTGATAACTGCCAATATAAGGCGATTTTGAGTTTAACTGATCCAGAAAATCAGAGAACTATAAGTGATATGATAGGGACAATCAATGTTAGACAAAACAGCATAAATGACAGTAGTAGCAGGAGTTTAGGGGAAAATAGCGGGAGCAGTCTGGGTGAAGATCTTACTTTTTCAGATGGGCAATCTCGGGGTATGTCGAGGAGTATCAGTGCTGGTATGTCAGTGGTGCGAGAACCTATTATTTTTCCACACGAGTTGGCTACGCTAAAGGATATTTTACTGCTGACCCCGGAGGGATTTTGCCGCGTTGAAAAGCTTCAATATTATGTATATCGCAAACCCATTTCCAAAAGCTAAAACAGAAGCACCCCCTCGCTTGGAGGGAGGTGCTTCTGCCAAATTAACATCAATTAGCTGGTATCTCAAGTTTTGCCAAATTTATACATTGCAAAATTTTGTTATGGAGAGAACGCAGATCATCAGCGATCCGCCCTTGCCCAACGTCATTTGATGCTTGCTCCTTCAGGATCTTCATGATGTTGTCGAGATGTGTTTGTGCTGATTCAATATTAGCGGTAAAATCTCCCAAATCGGAGCGTTTAGGTTGTGTTTCTGGGGCTTTCCGATCATTAGGATCAAGATTTGGGTTATAGACCGTTTTTAGTTTGCTTGAAGATTCGTCGGCTTCTTTAGCAGTGATATTATCAGTTTTGGCAGGTACCATTTTTTCATGAATGGCACGACGTATTTCACGGACGGACATATCGCTGACGGTTTTCTGCTGTCCGTTTACCTCATGTGGTTCACTGATAAAACTCTCTCGCTGGGATTCTGGCAAGGCCAGCAATGCAAGAGCTTTCGTCATACCCAAATTCGACACCGATGTCGAATTTGCATAAGTCCTCGCCAGCTGCATATAGCGTTCGGCCATTCTATAAGAAATATTGACTTCGATATCTAACCACTTCATCCACTGTCCATGCTTTGTCAACTGTTCTTTAGCTTCGATGAGCAAGTTGCCGATTTCGAGGAAGGACTGAACGATTGTTTCTTTCCGGGATATGATGGCATTAGCGATTTCCTTCACATCACGATGTCCTTGTGCCCGGAGTTCGGTTGTGTTAGTTGGTTCCTGTATACTTTCGTCTAAAACTTCCGCCGAATTAGTTTCCTCTCGTGGTTCTTCCTGTTCAACGGGGGACGGGAATTTTGGATTGGTTTCAGTGTTAGCCTTTGTTTCGAGCATGATAAAGCCTCCTCAAATTTGGTGCTTTTATTCTACGACATTTATTTGGGAGGAGGCGTGACACTTTTGAATCAGCCTACTAATACGCAGATATGGAGGGTTTGACAAATGTGCAAAGAATTTCCTGTGCTGGATTTGGCAAAAAGAGAACAGAATTTTTTTAATGCGAATCAACCCTCTACTGTCAGAAATATATATTATTACAAATTGACTGATTTAGTGCATAACGTCAGAACTGTTGTCAATAGTTTGCAAGAAAGAGACAGCAGTAATGAAAAAAAGCTCAGGACAGTCTTTTCGTGTATATACGACTTTGTTATAGAGAATAATGATGATTATACTCTTTTTGATAATAATATGGAGCTTTATAATGATGTATTTGAAGCCTGCCTGTTTGTATCTCTGTGCATGTTTTTATATGAGACAAAGCGTATCAAAGGCATTTCTCTAAGAAGATTGATATACCAATATTCTCCAATGGATTACAAAACAGTAGGTTCTCCTAATTATTTTGATTATAGAAGATCGAAGCATTTTTGCGAAAGCAGCAGCGACAAACCAGAACAAACTGACATTTCCATATCTTCTGATGAAATGGCTTTAAGGCAATATCGCAAGAGATTTCTTTCTGGTAGACCTGTATATATTCATGACACCGAATGGTCTGCCATTCGGAAAGTTTCAGAGCATGAATGGGAACTTTATTTTATTTTAGATAAAGCTGATCCCGAAATACGTGACACGTTCAAGCGAATCAGAGTTTTGTATTCTGCCTTAAATAAGGCGCTTAATTCTCCCCTAGATGATGGCTATATTAACAGGCTAGAGGTTGCTTTTAGCAAATTTTCGTCAAGATTAAAAAAGATACAGTATGCACGTTTTTTGAATCTTGGAAAATTCTGCCTGGATCATATTTGTAATGATAAGACCTGTTATGGCATCAATCTTTATCGGTTTGAAAAAGAGTTGAGGTTGTATGCTGTCACAGGTGAGGTAAGACAACTTCTAAACTGCAAAACTATAGATGAAGAACAGGATATATTGACGAAGAGCTTCGTCTTGAAGGATATTCCCTTTCCCAAGTTGTATGAATACTTTGGTAATTTAGAGAACATCCGTCAGAGCGAAATTTATGTACGTATATTCTGGTCCTTCATGGACAATCTGATTCGATCAAGTCGTTTGGTCATTGATAGATTCGTGGAAGAAGGCGCTTTTGGAGAAGATTGGGAAAATCTCTTCCTTGACATTACAAACAAATTAGCAGAGTCCATGTTGTATGATCCTAAAGTGATCGACTGCTCTGTGGAGCCCAAATCACAAGAAATGTTCATGAAAGACGTTTCTGCCCCTGTGGAAGCCAGAATCGCATATATGACTGAGCTGTGGCCCTATAGGCCAAATCTATTAGATTCAGAAGATGATACTATATAAGAAGCATATAGGTTCACATTTGTGCTCTTATGATGTAAATGTGGCGGTATTGGGTGGTATACTGCTGCCGCTGTTTGCCAGTGATATGTTGTGAGATGAATCTGCACTTCTATAAGAGCAATGCAAAAAAGTAAACGTGAAGAACAAAGGATGAGTATACACGCTCATCCCTTGCCCCTCGCGCTCGTCTATGGCTGAATCTGATTCCTCCACCACAGACTTATTGGCAATCTTGCTTCACCCTGCGGTAAAACGTGGTCTTACTCATCTTCAACGTTCGCATGGCTTCCGCCGCCGTAATCTCACCGTTGCGCCACTGTGCGACTACACGGTCAAAGTCAGGTGACTGCCTGGCCTTCCGTCCTGTATACTTCCCCTGGCCCTTGGCAATGGCGATACCCTCCCGCTGACGTTGCAGGATATATTCTCGTTCCAGCTCTGCCACAGCCCCGAAGATGGTCAGCATGAACTTCCCGGTGGGAGTAGTGGTATCAATGGCCTCCTTCTTACTGACGAACTCAACGCCCTTGGCAGTCAACCGCTCTACCAGCTCCAGAAGATCACGGGTGTTCCTGGCAAAGCGGCTGATGCTCTCCACAATCACGGTATCCCCACGGCGAACATACTCCATCATCCGTTGCAGCTCGGAACGGTTGGTGTTCTTGCCGCTCATACGATCGATGTAGACCTCGTCCACACCCAGAGATTCCATCAGGACTTCCTGCCGGATGGTGTTCTGCTCCTGTGTGCTGACTCTGATATATCCGATCTTCATATCCAGCCTCTCCTAATCGTCCCATTAGGGCCGGCTTCCAGTCTGGGACGTGCCAGAACTCGGAAACCGACTTTAATGGAACGCTTTTTCATAGTGCCGTTGAGGTGTACCCTAATGGGACATCTATATGAAGTCGGACACACCCATTCCCGGCGCATCCCACGGATTGGCTAGACTGTAATCGCCTCCTGTGCTGGACGGAGCCAAGTGGTTATCGGCATCTTCATCCGTGGCATCTCGGTACTGCTTCATATCCAGCCCAAAGTATTCAGCCTCGGTGTCCGACAATTCGGCAACATCAGCCATGTAGCGGTAGGCTTCTTCCTCGCCATCTTCGATCAGCCCATCTTTCAGGATCGTAGCGATCTCGCTCATTCTGGCCCAGGAAATGTAGTTTTCGTTCGTCCGCATCAGGTAGTAGTCCAAGGCTTTGAAAAGAGCTTCAGCTTTTGTCAACCCAGAGAACTTTACGAAATCGTAGTAGCAACACGTCCAGCCCCAGCTTCCGGTTTTCTTGTCCAGACCGCTCACAACGGCGTACTGCGTCATGCTCTCACCCCGTAGGATAAGAGCATACTGCCCTTTTTCATCAATAAGAGTATACTTCATTATGATTCTCCCTTGTCATCGGCTTACTCGTCTATCGCAGAGGAAGGGTGCTACTATCCTGATCCAGTTCAAGGGCTTCATAGTCAACGGCAACGGAGTCATCAACATAGAAACCATCAGGAAGTGGAGTGTCAGGCCCCAGCGCAATTTCAATCGCATCTTTGAGAGAGTTGGCGTCAATATAGCAGTGGCCATACATCTGCCAAATAAGCGGAATTTTATATGTCTCCATCCTATCGACCTCTTTTCTTGTCACTCAAGTCTTCCAGCAGCCGATGTAGAGATATTCACCATAGCTGCCTTTCGGCGTTGCCTGACACATGAAAACGCCGTCCTCGGACTGGATTGTCACCAGATCGTTCCACTCATAGAATCGGTTTTCTCTGGCAAGGCGTCTCAGCTCGGGCAAAACCTTTGTGTTGATCCAGTCAAAGAACGTATCCGGGTCCCTTTGGCTTCCATCCAGTTGCTCGAAACTCTGGCGATCCGACAGAAGGTACAATGCCTTTCCTGGGCAGTCGCTCTCTCGTTCAAGGATGGCCCTGGCACCCCAGTACATCTTCGGGGTAAAGTTCTCCGGGTAATTTCCCCACTCGTGACTCATAGTCTCAACCTCCTTTATTTGCCACTGATTTTAGAAAGCTTGCTTCTGGATGCCATACACATCATCCACGTAATAGGCTCCAGTGAAGAAATTGAAAATTGCCGTACACCGAACACCGTTGACCTCAGCCAGATACAGGTTATCTCCAATCTGCCGGATGATCTCAGCCTCGGCAGGGACATGACGGTCATGCTCATGATCCTTCAGGCTGTGAATGTATGCTTGGACTTTCATTTTCCACCTCCAAAGATGATTAAATGTAGGAGAAATGCTGTGGGAGCGACAGTCAGATAACTTTTCGCGAACCGCAGCGTTTCTCCGAAATGGATTTTATATTACATATTTGCTACTGCCGGTTAGCGAAAAGTTCTATGACCTGCCGCTCCCGCACCGGATTCTCGATCTTTGCTCTCAGCTGTACCGATCAGCCACAATTTGTCCTCGGTAATCAGATGGTGCTCCCAACTGAGCTTCAGATGCCTGCTGATCAATTTTTCAGCCAGCACGATCCCGATGCCGTTGACTTCCATCTCTCCCTCATCAGGCAGAGCGTCCTCCCAGTCCTCCAGGGTGGCCTGTGTCACCTGTAAGAGCCGGCAGAGCTTGGGAACAGGAAGACGGCAGCCGATGAACGTCACATCCCAGAACGAACCTTCTGCCACGTTGATCCTGCACTGAACATGAAGCCTTAGAATGTCTTCGATCTCGTCTGACACGATACCGCAAACCTCATCCCAGCTCAGTCTGACAGCTCGGCTTTCAGATATGTCCCTCATCATTGACCGACCTCCCTCATCCGGCCATATCTTCAAATTCCTGCTCAGACAGAATACTAATTCCCAGTGCCAGAGCCTTGGCCAACTTATTGCCGGGCCTCTCTCCCAAGATCAGGTAGTCTGTCCTCCTGCTCACCACGGATACAAGCTTTGCTCCCAGCTCCAACAACCGGGTCTTGATCCCGTCACGGGTGTAGTTCTCCAGCTTGCCAGTGACAGCTACAGACTTTCCGATGAACATATTATCAGGCTTCATGTTCTCGATCCACCTCCAGAGGCCGGTTGAACTGTATCCGATACCGTTCGATCTGTTCCATGGTCAGGCTGGTAAAATGGTCACTGTCTTCGGGAGCGCCACACAGGAAGAATGTACCGAACACGATGTCGTATATCCTGCCTGTCTCATCCCACAAGGCTCGGTTGGCCGACAAGTCCAGGAACTTTCCCTCGTCATTACAGATGAGCGCAACGGAATCATCGAAAGGATAGATAGGCTGAATTAAGCCTCCTACAATCTCTTGCATGGTCTTCAACGAGCCATCGATCTCCCTCACTTCCGGCCTGCGCTCAGGCTCAACTACTAAAATGCGCATAAGCAGAACTCCTTTCATCCCGAAGCCATCGGACGGCATGACGTTTCCGGCGAAAATCTTCCGTCCAGGCATCTCCGTCCCGGTTGTCCACAGCCACCCACCAATCTCCTTCTTTTGCCAGGAATAATCCTAAAGGCACACGGTGCTCTATAACATCACCCAACTGCTCAGGACTGACCCGTTGAATCCTACTCATGGCTGGCTCCCTTGGGAATAGCGGCAAACTCCATATGATACACATCCAAGGATCTCCCCAAGATGATATGGTCGCCCTTGTAGTAGGTCGGCTCGCAGAATCCAGCAACATGGGCCTCCGCCTCTGTAGCAAAGACAGCGGCAATCCGAACTGTGCAGAAACGGGGCGTATAAACAGAATCGCCAATCTTCATTTCCGGTTTCCATCCTTTCGATTGAGATGCCGCTCCAGCAGGGTACAGTAACCATAGACCCGATCAACAGGCAGCTCCATCCATTTGCCGCAAGCGGTCTGATTTCCATCCACAGGCTCCAAGTGAATTTTCCCATCCTCGTGGGATTCATGAACTCGGATACAGGTATCACCGAAGAAATAGCAGACCGTCCCATCTCCTTGTTCCATTCGGTGGTAGTGAGGGATAGCCGCCACGTCCCGCATCCGTTCCAAGATATAGCAGTCCTCCACCTTCCAGCCACCATGATTTCCTTCCTCTTCCATGTACCAGTCCAGCCGGACACCCTGATCGGAAGTCACATCCAGGCAGTAGGCGAAGATAGAGCGGCTAATTAAGCCAGACCAAAAGCCGTTGTTGTCACTACTGACGCTATAGGTGCGACTCAACAGAGAGTAGGGCTTATCGAAGCTATCTTCTGTGAAGATGATGTGTGCTGTCAGATTATCTCTGGGAGAAGTACCTTTCAGCTCTCGGAAAATCTGTTTCAACTCGCTATAATTCATAGAAATTCCTCCAAAAGTAAATGACCCGGCATCCCTGCTGTAAAGCAGAGACACCGGGCCATCATAGCGCATTTTATCTTAGCTGGCCTGTGACAGCTCCGGCACCATTTGGGCGGCGTTCACGATTTCCATGAACTGCTGCCCGAACGCTTTGGCCTGAGCAGCTTCCTCCAGGCTGAGAGTGCCAACTGTCTGGAAGTTGAACAGGGCGTAGGGCTTTCCCTGCTTGCTGGTGGCTTTCTCCAACGTGATCTTCGTGACCACGCTGCTGAGTGGGGTCAGTGTACTCAGCAGCCGGGTGGAGTATTTCAGGAACCGGGGCTTGCTGGTGACAGGGACTCGAACCAGGAGAGGAATAATGCTGTTGGGCCGCAGCAGAAACAGCAGCACCGATTCCTTACACGCCTTGGCGTTGCTCTCCCCATCCTTGGAACCGAAGTCGTTGTAAGGGCAGTGAGCGCAGGCTTTCCCATCGTGGGAAATGATGCTGTCCTGGCTCATGCACACAGGCGGCGTTCCCTCAACCGGATCAGGAGTATCCCAGTAGGCCCTCGGCGTGGTGTAATCAAGCACAATGCCCGTCAGCTCCATTGCGGCCTCGTTTCCAGCCAACCCCGGCACTTCAAACACTGTAGAACCACCGGAGGGAGACTTGACCAGATCGAACAGGTCGAGGGTCAGGGGCTGGCTCTTCAAGTTGGCCCGGATCAGGTCAAGGGCGTTGTTAGTCAGAGCCAGATAAGAGGAGTTCACCGGGACCAGCGAGGTATCGGCGGCAGTTTCCACCACCTCGATAGGCTGCTGCAACTCCTGCACTTTGCCGCTCATACGGCCTTTGAGTTTTGTGTTATCCATGATAGACCTCCTCGTTTAGCTGGCCGTTTTGATTTCAAAGCGGCGGTAGGATGTTTTGCTGGTGTACTTCTTGCAGAGGGCCGGATGCTCAGCTTTCAGCGTCTTGCTGTCAAGCCGATCCTGGGACATACTTTTCCAGGTGACGATACGATCGCCAGCAGTCCCAACCTCATTCTCTCCCATCATCTCCTTCAGCAGATTCTCAGCCCGCTGCTTCCGCTCGCTGATGATTTCCAACTGCTCACAGGCTTCATCGTACTGTGCCAGCAGAGTAACAGCAGTATTGGGCAAGGTGATTTGAGACCTGGGCTTGCTGTCATGGAAGCGATCAGCCAGGAACTTGGCCGAAGCATCGGAACCATCCAGCGGCGGGGGAGTACAGTCCTGCACATGGTTCCAGAAGGCCGATTCCAGCTCAATGAGCATAGAAATCAATTCCTCGTCACGCTCGATGAACTTCCATTTGAAGGTGTTGCCGCCGATCAACACGGCAATGTAAGTTCCTGCATACCCAGTGACTGCCATGTAGTGTTGCACCTGGAGCATATACTCGTCGGGGATCGTATCTTCCCACTCGCCAACTTTGTAAGCCGAAGCGGTCTTAGCCTCAAAGATGCACGTCCCCACATCCGGGACCTCACAGATGCCATCCAGATTGGCAAGCATGAAGGGGTATTCCTCGCTCTGGAGGAGCTGGTTGACGGTCCTCACCTCGATTCCGGTGCGCTTGGTGAACTCGGCCCGAACGAAGGGTTCAAGCTGTGTGCCCCAGTAGGCGGCTTCCCCGGCCTCCTGATCCGGGAGCTGGCCCGTCTTATTCATCCACAGCTCCACAGGGGACTTGTAACGGTTGATGCCGCAGACCACGGATGCGTCCGAACCGCCGATACCTTGCTTTCGGTACTCCAGCCAGTCGGCATAGGGCATATTCTCGGTAGATACTAAGATTTTTGCAGGCATAGGATTTCCTCACTTTCAATGAAATAAAATAAGGAGCGCACAGCCGTATAGCTGTACGCTCCCGATTTGACGCAGCACATCACGCCGCTGCCAGCACCATCTTGTACGCTTTGTCGATCATGGGATTGCCCTCGACGGTGCGCAGGAACAGGTTCTCATTGTAGTTCTTGGTCTTGCGGATGGGGTCGGCATGGGTGGCAAAGTCGCTGATGGCGTTGACGAAGCGGTAGCCGTTCTTCCTCACATGAGAGAGGTCGGGAGCGTCCCAGTACCGGGCCTTCATGTTATCCAGCATCCGCAGGTTGTTCTTGCGCTGGACATCCGGCAGATCCAAAGTGACCGGAAAGAACTCATTCATGAACTCCATAACCTTCTTATCGGTCAGCTTGATCTTGGACAGGGCATCAATGCCACGGCCCAACTCGCCCATGTACTTCTCGGCGAGGCCCAAAGTTTCCTCAGCCTCATGGACACGGAGCATGACGTTCTCGGTGTGCTTGGTGGTCCAGATGCGCTTGGCACTGTCCAGAGCCAGATTAAGCGTATTTTGGCAGACCACTCGGATTGGAGTCATGGCAACCTTGATGCCGCTGCTGCCATCGTGGGAGTTCATCACCACCAGATAGGGCGCAATCTCGTCCCCGGCAATGATATAGCGGTGGGGCATCCGGGCCAGCATCCAGACCTTGCGGCCACCCTGCAAAGCCCCGGCAGTCTCATAGGTCACGCCAGCGCCCAGCAGGTCATCGGTGAACTGGAAAGCGTCCTCATTCTGGACAACCTTGTACCTGTCGGACACGATACCCAAGGCGGCGTTGTCAGTGCTGCGAAGATTGACCTTGTAGCCGGAGATCAGGGAGCCGTTCTCGGTGTAGACATCCTTCTGGATGACCTCCCAATCCAGGCCAGCATAGATCAGGGCATCGGCGGAGGTGGGAGCCTCCTCAACTCTCGTACCCAGCCCATGCCAGGGCTTCTCACGGACATAGAACATGGTTTCAACATCAGCGGGCATAATCGTACCTCCTAATCAGATTTGAGTTTGTGGGCTGCACTCAGCCCATGCCAGACAGAGAAATAGAGGACTTCCCAAGTGGGAAGCCCTCTACTCCATGTATGCGTCAGGGTCATCGTTGTACTTCGTGGGTTCCTCCTTTGCAGCAGCGTTCTGTGCCGCTGTCAGCAACACAGAGAGGGTCAGCAGGATTGCTTTGATAATCTTTTTCTTGGACAATATAGATCACTCCATTTCTTATTGATGCTACCAGTAGAATATATCGTTGAAATGGAGTGCGATACGATTTATCTTGGTTATTTCCGCTTCTTGCTGTCAGTCGGCATCTCCTGTTTGAACCAATCAAATATCTGGTAACCGCTC
>JAETTS010000958.1 GCA_021769025.1 Enterocloster bolteae | reverse complement strand
TTGCCGGAGATGACTACCTCTGACAGGCCAATCTGCTTGTTGTTGGCGAGATCGTATGAGTGGAATGTGACAGCAAATGTGCCATTGCCGGAGATGGGGAGGAGTGCCTCGTTGACAGTGCTGAACCAGTCGTTAGCTTCGTTGTTGCGGTTGGGGTGGAAGCCTTCCTGAATCATCTCGGTGGAACCTGCCCATGTGTAGTCGAGATTGTAGACACCGCCGTCGGTACCAATCACAGATCCTTTGTATGCGAAGGATGTGGGCTCGAAGGTATAACCCTCATTGGTGGTGAACTGGAAAGATACGGTGTGACCCTCAGTGGGCTCTTTCACCTTGTCAGAGGGCTGGAAAGTAGCGAATGGAACCTCGTTGATGCCGCGGGCCTGTTTCCAGATTATCTCAGAGCCGAGTACGGGCTCGCCTGCGGTGATGTATGTGGCCAGGCCGTCAGAAACGACGGGGGAGAGTGCATAGTCGTAGACGGTCTTCATTGTGGGGTTTCCGGCCTCGTCAAGGATGGGGTTTCCGGCCTCGTCTACAGCGGGCTCCTGATGTGAGGTAGCCATGGGCCAGGTGATTGTCATGTCCACTGTCTGCACATCAGCGGAAGCGTTTGCGGCCATAGCGGCCACTGCAAGAAGAGTAAAGATTTTCTTCATACGGTTGATTTAGGGTTATTGATTATGGTTTGTTTTTTGGATTGTCCACACATATCTTTGTGGCTAAATCCTCAGCAAAGGTAAACAATTATTTAACCCTGCACAAAGAGTTTAACATTATTTATACAATAATCATCGGTCTCAAACCATATTTGACCACCGATTGTTAAAGATATATGGCAACACCAGATCCCACATCATCACGTCACACATCGCTTCCGTCCTCGCCTGACGACTGGAGGCTATGGGAGCTTCCGCCTTCAATCTCCCTGTTTGCCATTGCGGGTGGAGTAGGGCTTGTGATGGGTGTGATTGCATGTCTTCTGAAGCATGCCGTGCACTGGGTCTCGCTGCTGTTGGT
>JAETTS010000957.1 GCA_021769025.1 Enterocloster bolteae | reverse complement strand
GCTGTAAGCAGGCTTAGCCGGGACAATGCCAGAACCCCTATGCAGTGGAGCAGTGAAAAAAATGCCGGTTTCACCACAGGTACCCCCTGGCTGAAGCCCAATCCAAACTATACAACAATCAACGCAGCAAGTCAGGAAGGAGATCCCGATTCTTTAAGGAGCTTCTATAAAAGCCTGATTGCGCTCCGTAAACACCCGGCATACAAGGAAACCATCGTTTATGGCGCCCTGGAACCTGTATGGGAAGATCGCCATAATCTTATGGCTTACTATCGGAAAGGAGACAAGACACTCCTTATTGTCGGCAATTATCAGAGGGATTCCCAAACGATCACTCTGGATACCCCCTATCAAAAGGTTCTTCTGAATAATTATAAGGAAAATCCCCAGGATCGCCAGACAATTCAGCTTCAGGGCTATCAGGTTCTGATTCTGGAAGTATAAAAAGAGAGGGGCTGTCGCACGAAACTGGTGCTTCAGCCCCTCTCTTAATCAATCCGTCTCTTCTCTCAAATCATCAAGCTTTTCCAACAGAACCGAACAGTTCCATTTTGTCTTTTACGGTAGCCTTGATTGCTTCGAATCCCGGAGCCGGGAGTTTACGTGGGTCAAAGCCCTTACCCTGGAGATCTTTTCCTTCTTCTACATATTTACGTGTAGCTGCTGCAAAAGATAACTGACATTCTGTATTTACATTGATCTTGGAAACGCCAAGGTCAATTGCTTTCTTGATCATGTCAGCCGGAATTCCTGTACCGCCGTGAAGAACTAATGGCATATCTCCTGTAAGCTTCTGGATTGCATCCAGTGTTTCAAAGCTTAATCCAGCCCAGTTCTCCGGATATTTTCCATGGATATTGCCGATACCTGCTGCCAGGAAATCAATTCCAAGATCAGCGATCATCTTGCATTCCTGCGGATCTGCGCATTCGCCCATACCAATGACACCGTCTTCTTCTCCTCCGATAGAACCAACCTCTGCTTCCAGAGACATTCCGTGTTCTGCACAGATCTTCACCAG
>JAETTS010000956.1 GCA_021769025.1 Enterocloster bolteae | reverse complement strand
CCGGCGTACATATACATAAAAAGGAGGCACTATGGAACTGTCAGACAAACGGCTTATCTACCACATTGATGTGAATTCTGCTTTCCTAAGCTGGGAGTCTGTCCACCGTCTAAGACACGATCCCAACGCTTTGGACTTGCGCACCATCCCTTCCGCAGTTGGCGGCGACAGAGCCTCCCGTCACGGCATT
This sequence comes from Enterocloster bolteae, assembly GCA_021769025.1. The sequence goes on along the minus strand of JAETTS010000956.1, from coordinate 832 downwards.
GTCCTGGCCAAATCCACTCCTGCAAAAGCCTTTGGCATCGTCACCGGCGAGCCTTTGGCCCAGGCTCTGAAAAAGTGCCCCCAGCTGGTGGTTGTCCCCTCCCATTTTGACATCTATCTAGAATTCTCTGAAAACCTTCTCCATCTGCTGGAAGAATACACACCAGATATTGAAAAATTCAGCATTGACGAGGCATTTTTAGACATGACCTCCACCATCCATCTGTTTGGGGATCCTTTTAAGACAGCCGCCCTCATCCGTGAAAGAATAAAAAATGAACTGGGATTTACCGTCAACATCGGAATCTCCTCCAACAAGCTGCTGGCCAAAATGGCCTCCGATTTCGAGAAGCCAGACCGCTGCCACACCCTGTGGAAAAAAGAGGTTCCCATAAAAATGTGGCCCCTCCCGGTGAGAGATCTGTTCTTCGTAGGCAACTCCGCCGAGAAAAAAATGAAGGCCATTGGAATCCGCACCATCGGAGACCTGGCCCACACCCCTCTTCCAATTTTAAAATCCCATCTGGGCGACAAATACTCCGCCCAGATCTTTCGTTATGCCAATGGCATAGACGACAGCCCTGTAGAGGAAAAGGAGCCGGTCAGCAAAGGCTACAGCAACGAAACTACCCTGTCCCAGGACATCGATGACTACGACAATGCCTGCCAGGTCATCCTATCTCTCTGCGAGACCATAGGCATCCGTCTGCGAAAGGACAAGGTGCAGTGCAACTGCCTCTGCGTGGAATTAAAAGACTGGACTTTCCACGCCCACTCCCACCAGATGATCCTGGACTCCCCCACAGATTCCACCACCCTTCTCTACCAAAATG
>JAETTS010000955.1 GCA_021769025.1 Enterocloster bolteae | reverse complement strand
GTCACGGCTGGTGTAGCTTGTCACTATATCATCAAGTGGTTAGACAGTGATAAATAATCGGTAACTGGCCCAAACGGTTAGCCTCTCCGGATAAAAGAGGAAGAACCCCCGATTGTACTGGCATACTTTCGGGGGTTCGTCTTTTTGTCCGTGTGGACAGCTCATTTCGTTTGTCTTCAGACATTATAGCATATGCAGATCTCAAATGCAATATGCAAAACATACTTCATGAACCGGGACGCCTGTAACTGGCGTTCTTTTTGTTTGCAGAAAGCGAGGATAATTATGGGTACGCTGAAGGAACTGATTAACAGGGGCATGAAAGAAGAGGGCTACATCGAGAAAGCTTCCGATGTCAGCCTGGATTCTAAGACCGCCAATAAAGGCAGCGGAAACTATACGAAATATTCCCGCGATATTAACGCCTGCGGCCTGATGGGATGCCAGGGGCAGCCCTGGTGCTGCACATTCCAGTTCTGGCTTGAGATGCAGGAGTTTGGCCTTGAGGAGGCCCTGAAGCACTGGAATATGACCCGCAGTGCATACGTCGGATATAACTGCTTTGCCACATACAACGCTTTTAAAAGGTCCGGAAAAGTCGGTATGACGCCAGAGCTGGGTGCTGTGGTGATTTTTGATTTTTCCCATGCCGGGCGGGTGGTACGGATTTATTCCCGGAACGGGCAGAAATGGTGGGACTGCCTGGAGGGCAATACCTCCTCAAACCTTTCTGACCGTAATGGTGGACAGGTCAAGGTAAAAGCCAGGCCGTGGAATGATCCATCGGTCAAAGGGTTCTGCTATATTGATTACGCGATGGAGGAACCTGGCTGGGTACACGATGCCAAGGGCTGGTGGTACCGCAATCCGGACGGGAGCTATCCGCAGTCTCGATGGCAGATCATCAACCATCACTGGTATTATTTCGGGGCTGATGGTTATATGCTGACCGGCTGGCAGCAGGTCGGTGGCGCATGGTATTACCTTGAAGAATCCGGAGAGTATGAGGGGGCCTGCTGGCAT
>JAETTS010000954.1 GCA_021769025.1 Enterocloster bolteae | reverse complement strand
GAAGATCGAGCAGTTCACACTTCCCAGAGAAGAAGCCATTCAGTTTATGAAGGATAAGGATGAACCCTATAAAGTAGAACTGATTGAAGACCTTCCGGAAGACGCAGAAATTTCCTTCTATTCCCAGGGCAACTGGGTAGACCTGTGTGCAGGGCCTCATCTGATGAGCACCAAAGGAATCAAAGCATTCAAGCTTCTTTCTTCCTCCGGCGCATATTGGAGAGGAAGCGAGAAAAATCAGATGCTTACCCGTATTTACGGAACAGCTTACGCTTCCAAGGAAGAACTGAAGGAACACCTGGAACAGATGGAAGAGGCCAAAAAGCGTGATCATAACAAACTTGGCCGTGAAATGAAACTCTTTACAACGGTAGACGTGATCGGCCAGGGTCTTCCCCTGATCATGCCCAATGGTGTTATCATGATCCAGGAAATGCAGCGCTGGATTGAGGATGAGGAAGCAAAACGCGGTTACATCAGAACCAAAACTCCTTTAATGGCAAAGAGCGACCTGTACAAAATTTCCGGCCACTGGGATCACTACAAAGATGGCATGTTCGTCCTTGGAGATGAAGAAAAGGATAAAGAAGTATACGCCCTGCGCCCAATGACCTGCCCGTTCCAGTATTATGTATACAAAGCAGAACAGCACAGCTACCGTGACCTGCCGCTGCGCTACGGGGAAACCTCCACACTTTTCCGTAACGAGGATTCCGGCGAAATGCATGGCCTGACCCGTGTGCGCCAGTTTACCATCTCCGAAGGCCACCTGATCGTACGCCCGGACCAGATGGTAAAAGAATTTAAAGACTGTATTGCCCTTGCACAGTACTGCCTCCAGGTACTTGGCGTAGAAGAGGACGTAACCTACCATTTATCCAAGTGGGATCCGGAAAACACAGAAAAATACATCGGCGCCCCGGAAGTCTGGGAAGAGACAGAAGGCCACATCCGTACGATGCTCACGGAACTGAACATCCCGTTCGTAGAAGACGTAGGCGAAGCTGCCTTCTACGGCCCGAAA
>JAETTS010000953.1 GCA_021769025.1 Enterocloster bolteae | reverse complement strand
CTGGAGAACGGACAGCGCACCAAAGATTTCGATGAGACAGATGTCCTGCTCAGCTTCCTGGCTGAACTGAATCCCAGCCTGCCGGGCTGCAGCCGGCGGATCGGGGAGACCAACAGTGAATACGAGGTGTCGATCCTGGATCTTACCGGAGCAGGGACCGACGGGACACTCTGGGTGAAAGTGCGCAGAAAACTGCTGGATACCTCCTACAACAAGGATTTGGAAGTCTGGTATGTCAGCGAGTATAAATATGACAGCAGACCCTATGAATAGATGCCGCTAATTTTAAAGAAATCTTAAGAGAATACAGCCGGAGATTGAGCTATACTAACCTTATTGTAGAAAAATGAAACTGCGATTCGGAGGAATTTACTATGATTATAGGTTTGCTCATCATCGGACTGCCGCTCAGCGCCCTGGCATCAGTGGTTCTGTATCTGCCATTTTTCCTGCGGGGAAGAAAATATAAAATGCCTGGGGCCCGGCATCTGGCCTGCTACGCACTGACGGTAATGTCAGTCCTGATCATCTATGTCACTTTGCTGGTCGGAGGCGTTTCGTTCTTTCCGGATTACCGCCTGCTGAATTTGCAGCCCTTCGTCTGGCTGACACACACCTATGAGATGGGGTTTGCAAGAATGATCCAGCAGCTGGTCTCCAACATCCTGATGTTCGTTCCCCTGGGCTTTTTGATGCCCATCGCTTTCCCGAAGCTTAGATCCTTTTGGCGGATGTCCCTGTGCGCTCTGGGAATAACGGTTCTGATCGAGATCGTCCAGTATTTCACCGGGCGTGCTTCGGATATCGATGATGTCATTATGTAGACCGTGGGGGGAATGATCGGGTTCGGCATCTACGCCGGTATGAACCGGCTGTTTCGGCAGAAAAACTGGTGGAGGAAGGCTGTGGAAAAATGACGGGAACTGTAATATTCCCACGTGAGAGCGATGTACTTGACTGTATACAGGTTTAGTATGATCCACAGCGGAAGAAAGAGACAGCTTATAGCTGTCTCTCAGGGGGGC
>JAETTS010000952.1 GCA_021769025.1 Enterocloster bolteae | reverse complement strand
CACCGAATTGGGCATATACGCCGACCCGCCCTTTGGCCTTTTTGATGGGGATTGGCGCTATGATAAGGATTTGCGGCGCCCGGTTTCCACGCCCGCATTTGTCCGTATCTTTAACCACTTTCACCAATTCCTCAATTCCTTTTCCCAGCCGTTCTTCCGTTAATGCCTCCCGCTGGTTTCTCAACTGCAAATCATTGGTTCCCAGCATGATAATCACCAGATCCAGCGGCCGGTGGGTCAGGAGACAGGGCAGCAGATAGTCAATTCCCCGCTTATATAGTTCCTGGGTATCATCATAAATCGTAGTTCTTCCTCCAAGCCCTTCCTCTATCACATGATATCCGGCGCCCAGTTCAGAGGCCATCACACAAGGCCATCTGGTTTCCTCATCATACCGCTCGGACGGCAGCAGAGAATCCTTCCATCTGGGAATGCATCCCCAGGTATTGGAATCTCCATAGCATAATATTTCCTTTTTCATAGTTCCTCCCTATCTGTTCCGCTTCAGAAGCGTTCTGGCCGCGCTGACCAGATAGCGCGCCAGCTCTTCTCTGGCCTCTTCCGGAATCCGGGATACATTCACTTCATAATTGAATGTTCCCTGATATCCGGTCTCTGTCAGCCCTTTTACAAACAATTCCCAGTCTATAGTTCCAAAGTAAGGCGGAAGGTGCTTGTCGCAATGAACGCCCTCCCCCAATTGTCCAAAGTTATCATGAAGGTGCAGCACCTTCAGCCTGTCATTCAGTTCTAAAACCGCCTGATATAAATCCATTCCGTGAATATTTCCATGCCCGGTATCCAGACATACCGCCTGGGAAACTCCGCCGGCTATTTCCAGTATTTCTTCCACACTCGTAGATGTCATGTTTTCAACTGCCAGTTTTACGCCCAGTTTCCTGCCGAATTCCGCATATACCGCCAGCTCTTCTATGCTCTCCTTTACCAGCGTCTTTTTCTTGTCCGCGCTCACTAAAGGATGCACCACAATGTATTTTGCCCCCAGGATGGACGTGGCTTCGATGGAG
>JAETTS010000951.1 GCA_021769025.1 Enterocloster bolteae | reverse complement strand
TTCCAGCTTAAGTCCTCCGCGGCTCACATAAGGAAGGGTGTTTCCCCTTACTTCAATCTTTACTGTTTCAGGAAACATGGTTCCTGCCTTGTCTTCCTTCTGTCCGTCCACATACACGTCTCCGGACATAATATAGGCTTTCGCCTTTTCTCTGGAGGGTGCCAAAGCACGCTCCACCATTAACAGATCCAGTCGTTTCTGCATTTCAATCCTCGTATGCTTCAATGGCCTTAATAATATTATCTGCAGTGAGACCGATTTTCGCCTTTAAATAAGATACGCTTCCATGCTCAATAAAGCGATCCCAGATTGCAATCGGCAGTGCCCTGACAACGGGATGGCATTCCTCCAGATAAGAAGCCACATGTTATCCAAATCCGCCGTTTTTAACATTCTCTTCAACTGTAACAAACAGACGATGGTCAGAAGCCAGTTCATCCAGAAGAGCCGTATCCAGTGGCTTTACAAATCTAGCATTAATCAATGTCGGACAGTATCCCCGTTTCTTTAGGATTTTCGTAACCTCTTCGCAGAGTTCTGCCGTACTGCCTGCTGCCAGTATGGCAATCTCTCGTCCCCGCTTTAATACCTCACTCTTCCCATAAGCAATCGGTTCCTGAAATTCTGAAAGTCCCTGATATGCCTCTCCCTTTGGATAACGGATTGCACAGGGTCCCGGATGCTCTATAGCAAAAGAAAGCATTGCTTCCAGTTCCCATTGATTTTTCGGTGCCATTACTGTCATATTGGGCATCATACTGAGATAGGACAAATCAAAACATCCATGATGGGTTTCTCCATCTGCCCCCACCAGTCCGGCTCTGTCTATGGCAAAGATCACATGAAGATTCTGCATACACACATCATGCAAAATCTGGTCAATGGCTCGCTGAAGGAAGGAAGAATAGATGGCAACTACCGGGATTATTCCTCCGAGGGCAAGCCCTGCACCAAAGGACACAGCATGCTCCTCCGCAATTCCCACATCATAAAACCGCTCAGGAAACTTCTTCCCAAATTTTTTCAGC
>JAETTS010000950.1 GCA_021769025.1 Enterocloster bolteae | reverse complement strand
GGTGCTGATGGAGTATTTTCTGGATTTCGGCTCACTGGGCCTTGTGGAGAGGGAGCTTTTCTCCTGCTCGGTGTTATATACTTTTATATTCGCGCTGTTGACGGCATCCCCCTTCAACTCTGTGCTGTCAAAGTATATGTCTGATGTCATCTATGAGGAGCGGTATGAGGATATCCGCCCCTGCTATTACATGGGGCTGTTCATGAATGTGGCATTGAGCAGCCTGATTGGGATACCCTTCTGCCTATGGGAGCATTTTGTGGGTAAGGTGGATGTCTTCTATACCTTTACGGGATACTGTTGTTACATATCTCTGGTGCTGGTGTTTTATTCCATGATTTATCTCTCCATTGCGAAGAAGTACCAGAAGCTGTCGTTTTTTTTCACCATCGGTATGGTGTGGTCCTTTGTGTTCGCGCTGTTTTTAAGGCATATCATGCTGTGGGGAATCAGGGAAAGCATGCTGTTTTCCCTGATGACAGGTTTTTTCCTCATAGCCTTTTTGGAGATGGCGGGGATTAAGAGGTATTTTACGAAGAACAGCAACCGCTATAAGTCCGTGCTCCGGTATTTTGGAAGGTACTGGCAGCTGATCATTGCGAATTTCCTATATATTCTGGGGCTGTATGTCCATAATTTCGTGTTCTGGAACACGGACATGAAGCTTGTAGTGGCTAAGACCTTCGTCTGCAACCAGCCCTATGACATGGCTACCTGCCTCGCTATGTTCACTAATATATCCGCTACGGTCATTTTCATTACCAGAGTGGAGATGCATTTCCATGACAAGTATAAAAAATATTCGGAGGCTGTCATCGGCGGAAGGGGAGCCGACATCGACAGCGCCAAGAAGGAAATGTTCCGCCAGCTGGCCAATGAGCTGATGAATCTGGCGAGGATTCAGTTTATCATAACGGTGGTGGTGTATCTGATTGCGGTGGTGCTTCTTCCGTCCTTTGGAATATCAAACCTGACTATGAGGATTTATCCTTGTCTGACGGTGGGGTACTTTATCGTGTTCATCATGTAT
>JAETTS010000949.1 GCA_021769025.1 Enterocloster bolteae | reverse complement strand
GAAAGGAAAATTAAAAATGAGGAACAATTTTGAGCAATATGATGCGCTCGTAAACGGCGCTTCTGAGGTGACAAGCGCTTGCCTGGATATGGAGGGCGGCGCGTTTTTTCTGGCCTGGAGCGATGAGCTGATCCAGGAGCTGACTGAGAAAGGATATGTCCGGAGCGCTATCTTGACAGCGCGGAAACGGTGCGAAGCGGTCGGCGTAGAGATGCCTCACGACTTTTCCATGAATGCTGAAAAAGCGGAACTGCTCGCCTGGCTCTGCTTGTTCACTGAAGCCTTGAGGGACTGTATGAAAGGCACGCAGTGAGAAATATGGATAGTCTTGCCAGCTGCATCCTGGCACTGGCAGGAAATACCGCCATGTGAAAAAATACAGTTGCAATAATGGGGTCATATGGGCTATAATGAAAACAGAAGGAGAGTGTCAGCGATGCCCAAGATGAAACGGAACATCAAGGACAGTGTATTTACGCTGATGTTTAAGCAGCCGGAGTACGCCCTGCAGCTGTATCAGACACTCCATCCAGAGGATGCGGACGCAACAGAAGAAGATTGTAAAGTCGTAACATTAGAGAATATTCTCACCGTTGGTGCGTATAACGACCTGGGGCTTCAGATACGGGATAAACTGCTCATCCTGACAGAATCTCAGTCCACCTTTTCCATCAACGTCAGTCTGCGGATGCTGATGTACCTGGCGGAATCCTACAAGCAATATGTGGAGGATCACAAGCTGGATCTGTACGGCACCCGGCCTGTCTCCATCCCAAAGCCGGAGCTGTATGTGGTCTATACAGGCCCGAAGCAGGATGTGCCAGATGTCCTGCACCTGTCCGATCTCGATGGAGGGAAGGGCGGCGTTGACCTTGAGGTGACAGTATGCCGGGGGACTGGGAAAGGGGACATCGTGGATCAGTATGTCCGTTTCTGTAAAATCACGGATGAGAAGCGCAAACAGTATGGACGAAACCAGGAGGCGGTGGCTGAGATACTGCGTCAATGCGAGAAAGAAAACATCCTGATG
>JAETTS010000948.1 GCA_021769025.1 Enterocloster bolteae | reverse complement strand
ATGAATCCCCGGCCAAGTTCCAGCAGGAATTTTTCAATCTGCATCACAAGCGCCTGTTCCAGATCGCTTTCCAGGTAAGGCTTGTTTTCGGGAATCCCTAAAAACTCGAATACATATGTTCCTCAGCCACAGAGCAGATCAACCGAGAACGCACCTTATCATCAGCTACGAAAGTCAGGATAGGAGCTATCATCGTGTACCTCTCGTACATAATCTTCCTTTGGTCAGCATTGAGATCATCCACACCTACCACGACAACTCCCGTAGCTACGGACAGCTCACCACTGGTACACTCGGAGCAGGATTCCAGAGCATCCAGCTCCATCCACACGGGCATTGTTCTCTTGATACAGTCGATGACAAGAACCCTGTCGCCCTGTACTTCCAGCACCCGGATGATGATATTACCAGACCGGAGCAGATCATACTTCTTCATCAATGACCACCCCCCAATCCGTGACCCCATGCCTGAGCCAGTAGTCCCTTGAAGCATCCATCAACTTCACCGTCAGCGGTTTCATCAGGAACTTTCTGAACACGCACTCCCTGACCATCAGATCACCGTCAGTCTTGGTGCAAACGAAGTCAGAGGTGTACTCTCCAACCTCCAATCCATCCAGCAGGACATTACACCTAATCTCAACAACCACATCACTGGCTTGCAGCAGGTCGGCATAGGCATACTGGATAGCGTCATACGTCCGACACACCTCAGTACACTTACCCAGCACCCGCTTCTCGCATCTGCCCTTGAAGTTTTTCTTTCTCATGCTTGCAGCCCTCCCCTGTGGGAACATCCTTCATCAATCCCCAAAAGCATCCCCCAAAAACGAAGTCAACTCAATTTTGGGGAATTGGGGCCTGTGCTTTTGGGAAAGCCGACTGCCTTAAAGCCCCTGCTTGCAAAGGTTTCAAGCCTGTTGCCACTTCCCCAAAAACGCACTCATCAAATATCACCATGTCGTAGGGCAATGTGATTTATTCTGTAAGGGGCAAAGTCGTTTATCCACCCCGGCCCTTGGGCCGGACGC
>JAETTS010000947.1 GCA_021769025.1 Enterocloster bolteae | reverse complement strand
GTGAAACAATTTATGGATGATGCCAGCCACTGCTATGAGAAGGGGCGTAACCTGACTGTCATCAAAAAAAGGTTCTATGCTGTGTGACGGGCCGGAAGGGAGATACTTATGAAATATTCCTATGACACGGAGGCCCTGGAAGAACAGGTATTTGGAAATGACTGGGATGACTGGGAGGAGCAGGGAGAGGACGAAGAAGCCCCTGTGACAATGATAGTCACTCTGGAAAATGGAACGCAGGCAGAGTATGTGGTAGCAGGAGTGTTCCTGGAGGGAGAGAAAGAATACATTGCCCTGGAGACACAGGAAGGTGACATTCATATCATGGAACTTTCAGAGGGAGAGGAAGGTGAGGTGAAACTTCTTCCCATAGAAGAAAAAGAAGAACAGGAACGGGCTATAGAAGCATTTCGTTATTACTATGAAAGTTCAGCGCTCTGGCGCTGAACGTGCGAAAATGGGGTCACGAAGTGACATCTCCCCCTCCCGTTTTCTGCACATCCGCCGGAGGCTCATAGGAACCCCTTTCATGCATGGTGGTGCCTGATGGCAGGCATGGGGGTTTACTATGAAAATTTGTAACGGATTTACAAGTCTGCTTTAAACAGGAGTCACGGACGCTTAGGACGGTTTCAGGTGATTTACAATAGATTTTTGCCCACTGCTGTGAGGCAGTAATTAGCTAAATAATTTCGATGCCGGATACATGAGAGCCTGTTTTTAACAGTCCGGGGTGGAGAATCAGAGAGAAAGGGAGAAGAAAGATGACGGAGATCAAAACAGAGAAAAAGATTGATGGAGTGACAGCTCCGAAACTGGATGCCAGGTTAAAGGAAGCGCTGGCAGCAGGGGAGACAGAGCTGATAATCGATATGGACGAGACCACATACATATCTTCCGTAGGCTTAAGAGCCTTTGTCTCCGCCCAGAAAAAAATTAATAAAACCGGAGGTTCCATGGTTCTTACTCATGTAAAGCCATGTATTCTGGAAATTTTCGAGGTGACAGGTTTTGCGGGAGTTCTTACCATTG
>JAETTS010000946.1 GCA_021769025.1 Enterocloster bolteae | reverse complement strand
ATCCTCTGTGACGAAAAAGTCCACACGGGAAAGCCCATACCCATCCACAGCCTTAAAGATCTCCACTGCTTCTTTCCGGATTACCTCAGCGGAATTTCCCGGAAGCTGCGGATCCACAACCGTTTTGGAGGCCTCACTGTAATATTTCGCGTCAAAATCATAAAATTCTGCGGCGGCCAGAATTTCTCCCACTCCGGAAGCCTCCGCCTCCTCTCTACCGCCTCCGAAAACAGCGCACTCCACTTCATGGCCCACAATAGCCTCTTCCACCAGAATCCGGCGGTCATGTCGTGCCGCTTCCAAAAGCCCTGCCTTTAACCCCTCCCGTTCGTCGGCTCTGGTCACCGATCTGGAGGAACCTGCGTTGGAGGGCTTAATGAACATCGGATAGGGGAGCGCCTTTTCCACTCTGGAAATCACCTGGTCCAGCTCACACAGCTCCTCCCTCATAACCGGAAGGTATGCCGCCTGCCGAATTCCCAGACGGTCCACCAGAACTTTCGTGGTCAGTTTATCCATGGATACAGCAGAAGACAGAACACCACATCCCACATAAGGGATCTTGGCCAGTTCCAGAAGGCCCTGAACCGTTCCGTCCTCACCATAAAGCCCATGAAGCACCGGAAAAACCACATCCACGTGAATTTTTTCCACCTGGTCTCCCTTCATCACCAAAAGCGCCTTGTCTCTGGCATCCGGAGAAAGCACAGCCGCTTCTTTACTGTTCTTCCAGGTATCATTTTTAATCTCTTCCATGGAATTGACCTTCAGCCAATGGCCATCTTCTGTGATTCCCACAAGAATCACATTGTAAGCTTCTTTATCAATATTGGCAACCACATTCTGGACAGACATGCAGGAAACCACATGCTCCGAGGACTGTCCGCCGAACAGCGCCACCACATTTTTTCTGCTCATAGTTTTACCTCTCTTTAAATAGTCAAATGGTAACCGTTTAAATTATAGCACAACTGGCAATAATTACAAATAGCAATTATCATAAAAAAGAAGGGGATTCCATGAAAAAGAAATAT
>JAETTS010000945.1 GCA_021769025.1 Enterocloster bolteae | reverse complement strand
CCTTAAATACAAACCTAGGAAAAAAACTTAAACAAAACAGTTTTAAACCACCATTATTCATTTAGCCAAAACATTTAAATTAAGAAACAGTCCCAAAACAAAAAAACAAATACATTACCGTTTCCCCAACCCCGAGGGTTAACCGGAAAGAACCAAACCCAACCAACAACCCCCAGTAAAAACCGCAAGTCACCAGCACCCATAAGTACACAATTAACAGAAAAACAACCCAAGCATACCAAAAAAAAACTACTGTATCCACCGCTTCCTCAAAGCCGTATCCTTCCGTATAATATCCACCCGAGTATCCTTCCCGTACTCCGTGGTAGACATTGGCGTAGTTGTCCTTTACCACCACAACCACTGCATCCTGCAGGGCTTCCTTCACCCCGGAGGGGATTAGGCTCAGACGGAGAAATTCCATGATTCCGCGCGGAATCTATAGGCAGGCCAGCGTCACAGCGATTACCAAAGGGAACGCGGTCCCGCGTTGATCTTTTAAACATGCCAGCCATTTTTTCATTTCCAATACACCTCAGACTTTCCGGTTGCCGCAGCACGGAGGGTGATGGGGAAGGAACCAAATCCTCCAAACAATCCCAGATTATAGCGGCAGGTCAGCTGCACCGTTACTTCCTCATTGAGTTGAATCCGACCGCTGGCTGACCAATGAATCTCGGGATCAAGTCCTGTCTTTTCTCTGAGGACAGCCGCCCTCCGGTTCGTCTCACTCCCGATCCGGCCAGTAATCTCCGCCTCCCGGCAAAGTTCTGTCGCAAAGGTATCCAGCTGCTGTTTTGCGATAAACACAGGCAGAATCTTTACGGACAGAGCCAGTACCAGCATCACACACAGGATTAAAACCGCCACATCGATGTACCCTTCCCCGCTGCGTCCAGCAAGAATCTTCCTTAAACGTGACACACCATCCCCTCCTCACTGGTTCTGGCAGGAATCGCTTCCGGCTCATATAACCGCGTTAACACATACCAGGTGCCGTCCGCATGGTTCATTGAATCCACCCTCTGCTGTAG
>JAETTS010000944.1 GCA_021769025.1 Enterocloster bolteae | reverse complement strand
AATCAATAGGAAGCTCTGTAGACTCCTTCAGGGCTGTCACCAACTCCTGGGCTGCATATGGGGTAAGAAGTCCTGCCATATCCTTGATACACAGGGAATCAGCTCCCATATCCTCGATCCTCTTGGCAATGTCTTTCCAGTAATCCAGGGTATAGGCATCGCCCAGGGTATAACTCAGTGCAATCTGTGCATGAGCTTTCTCCTTGTTGGCCGCCTTCACTGCAGTCTGTAAGTTGCGGATATCATTCAGGCAGTCAAAGATACGGATAATGTCAATGCCGTTGGCCACAGACTTCTGGACAAAATATTCTACCACATCATCTGCATAATGATTGTATCCCAAAATGTTCTGGCCGCGGAACAGCATCTGCAGCTTGGTATTCTTAAATCCAGCTTTTAACTTTCTAAGCCTCTCCCATGGATCTTCCTTCAGGAAACGCAGAGAAGCGTCAAAGGTTGCGCCGCCCCAGCACTCTACCGCATAATATCCGATCTGATCCATCTTCTCAATAATCGGAAGCATCTGATCTGTGCTCATTCTGGTTGCGATTAAGGATTGGTGCGCGTCACGAAGAACGGTCTCCACAATCTTAACCGGCTTTTTCTGAATCTCAGCCATTCTATTTCCTCCTATACATTCTCACAAATTGTATGCTCTATCTTACAACTCTATTTCACACCAAAGATTGCCATAAAGGTACCGGCTGCAACCGCAGTACCGATTACTCCGGCTACGTTGGGTCCCATGGCATGCATCAACAGGAAGTTGGTAGGATCTGCCTCGGATCCAACCTTCTGGGATACACGGGCCGCCATAGGTACTGCCGAAACACCTGCAGAACCAATCAGCGGATTCACCTTCCCACCGGTAAACTTACACATCAGCTTGCCAAACAGCACGCCGGCCGCTGTACCTACCGCAAACGCGATCAGGCCCAAAAGCACGATCTTGATGGTATCCAGGTTCAAAAAGGCCTCTGCGCTGGTAGTTGCACCTACGGATGTTCCAAGCAGGATAACCACGATATACATCATA
>JAETTS010000943.1 GCA_021769025.1 Enterocloster bolteae | reverse complement strand
TTTGTACCTGTAGCATAACTGTCAAAAAAAAACTAGATGTAACCATGCAGGGATGGCACCTTGGATTTGTACCTTAGCAGCTGCTGAACTCCTTATTCAAGAATAAGAAAAACTAACATTTGGGTTGCCTATCATGGTCTTCTCCTCTTATAACATGTCACAGCTCCTACCTTTCAAAGGTTTACAGAATCTACCTCCCTCCAAGGTTCTTTCTCTTCAGGTAGCACTAATAGAAGACTCCACACTAACCTTTCAATCACACCTGCCTTTCCAATCTTCTTTCTCCACCAAATACTAACCACTCCTTATCTCACCCCTGCACTAAAACCTTAGAGGAATTATTACCTCACCCTTCACACATACAGGAGGGCAATTTGCCTAAGACCATCTATACCTGGTATAGAGATGGAAGCTCCTTTCTACATGAAGGAGCCATAAGAGCCAGCTGCCCCATAGTGTCAGACACTGAGGCACAGGCCCTTCCTGCTCATACCACCAATCAACAGGCTGAAGTAGTAGTCCTTACCCATGCCTTTCAACTGGCACAGGGACAAACCCTCAACATCTACACAGATTCTAAACATGCTTTCCATATCATCCTGACCCATGCCACTAACTGGAAGGAGCATGGGGTACTTATGACTAAAGGAGGATCAGTAACTAATGCAAACCAAATTATGGCCATGCTAAAGGCCTCCCATCTCCACACAGCTATTGGGTTTGTCCACTGCAGATCCCACCTGACGAATGACTCTATTGTCTCCAATGGAAACAATGGAGCTGAAGAGGCAGCCAGAGCTGCGGCCCTTAGGGGCCTACACATGTCTCACCCTCCCCAGGACATTCTTACACTGCAAT
>JAETTS010000942.1 GCA_021769025.1 Enterocloster bolteae | reverse complement strand
GATCATAATGATCTGTCAACTGTCCGGGCACCGACTCAATGGATACATCAAAAATCCCCTGGGAATTTAGAAGCCTTCTGGCAGCTTCCGCGCCGGTCATTCCGGTCATGCTCCGCACCCGGGAATAGGTTTGAAACGTGCTCTTCACCCGGGCAGACGCCCACATGGAAAGCGCGGCTCCAATCAGCACCAGAATCATAGTAGGGTCAAAAAAGCCATATCCATAGTAACCGTACATCTTAACAACTCCTTTCAAAAACCGTGTGCACCTCTATGGGATAGCCCCGCAGAAATGCTTCCACATCCATCCGTTTCTTGCCTTCCGGCTGCAATTCCTTTAAGGAAAGAGTGCCCCTTCCGGTCTTCACATAGATGGCCTTTTTATCTGTATATACCACTTCTCCACAATCCCCTTCATACTCATCTGGAAGAACCTGGGCCTTCCAAATCTTTAATGTCTTCCGGTTCCATCTGGTGTAAGCGCTGGGCCACGGATCAAGGCCACGGATCAACCGTTCGATGGAAGCTGCATCCATGGTCCAGTCAATCTCTCCCATGGATTTTTGAAGCATCTTGGCATAGCAGGTGTTCTCCTCTGTCTGAGGTATCCCCGTGATGGTTCCCTCCAGAATCTTTGACAAAGTGGACAGAATTAATTCTGCCCCCATCCTGCTTAATTTATCATGGAGGCTTCCCCCTGTTTCATCCGGACTTAAGGTTACAGACATTTTCTCCAGCATATCGCCGGTGTCAATCCCCTCATCCATCATCATAGTGGTCACACCGCTTTCTTTCTCCCCGTCAATCACCGCCCACTGAATCGGCGCCGCTCCCCGGTACTTGGGAAGGAGGGATGCATGGACATTGACACAGCCCTTAGGCGGAAGATCCAGTATGCTTCTTGGCAGGATCTGGCCGAATGCCACCACCACGATTATATCCGGGTTCAGATTCCGTAACACCTGCACAAACTCAGGGTCTCTTGCCTTCACCGGCTGATACACAGGAATCCCAAGTTCCAGAGCCTTCTCCTTCACC
>JAETTS010000941.1 GCA_021769025.1 Enterocloster bolteae | reverse complement strand
CCTTGCCTGCGATTCTCGCAATGGCAATGGGTCCCGCCAGACAGAAGGACGGTTTACCTGACAGTATGCCTGTGTTCACGTCTGATACGGCGATGAAACATAGTAAGACCAGAACCGCAATCCATGTTTTTCTTTTCATGTCTTCCTTTTCACTCCGGCTCCCCCTTTGCAATTTAAATCCCACCAGTTCGCCCTGTCTGTTTCCATTTTATCATCCCGGCACATTTCAGGCAATGTAAATTAGAAATGGGAAAGGCATGGAATATCAGGCTGTCTTGGTGGGAACTATATGATATCTGTAATGCATTCTCTTACAGATGCAGGTTCATCTGATTGTTTCCATTCTGGAAACGATGGCTGTACTGGCGCACCATCCTGGAGAGCAGCACCATGGACAGTGAATCAGAACAGCCCATAAGCGGCTTAAATGCATTGCCGCCATAGGTCACTGTCACCAGGCAGGATTCATCCGCCTCAGACACCTCAACCGCAAAGCCCAAACGTATCTCATCCCCCATACGCCCCAGCAGTGTCTGGACACACAGTTCCTCAAAGATAAGTTCAATATTGTTGATATGCCTCTGGGAAAGAATCTACCTGCGTCCAAATTCCTCAATGGCCGTATTGATTTCGATGTAGTCAAAACGCCGGGATGTAATCTCCTGTTCAAAGACTTCGAGCCCTTTGACAAAGGCCCTGGTACGCTCCTTTTTTGGATGGCCGAAAATCTGTTCCGGAGGACCGTCCTCATATAGTTCTCCCTGGTCCATATAAAAGATGCGGGAGGAAACATCCCGGACAAATTTCATCTCATGGGTAACAATCAGCATGGTGAGCCCTTCCCCTGCCAGGGCGCGTATGACGGAAAGCACCTCACCCGCCATGGCAGGATCCAGGACGGATGTTGGCTCGTCAGGAATGCTTCCGTGCTCCCGGTAAATTCCACCTGCACCCGGGCATCCTGATTCACCAGGTCTTGTACTCCAGGCCCCCTAAAATGGAAGACGGACCCTCTGCCCCTTATACAGCCAGTAAATCAG
>JAETTS010000940.1 GCA_021769025.1 Enterocloster bolteae | reverse complement strand
AAGAATGAGGCCGAGCGTCCTGTGTGGGTATCGGATACCAAGCAGATCTACCTGCCCTCTGATACGGAATATGCATATACCATTGACCTTCTGGATCCTTTTGGAAACAAATTCACCAGAGTGGTGGAAGGGTACATGGATAATACGGTAAACCAGGAGGAAAACAGAAGCTTAAACTGCTGTGAGAAGCTGGAAAATTACTATACGCCGACAGGCGCTACCAGAACGGCCAGGGTAGTTCCAAAGGTCGCCTTAAATCAGAAAGGGTGGACCGACGGGAAGAAGAG
The DNA here is from genome assembly GCA_021769025.1 of Enterocloster bolteae. Next base: position 754 of record JAETTS010000940.1, on the reverse strand, counting down.
CATTGACCGTGTGGCTTATGAGCTGGCCTTTACTGACCCCAATAAGGCCATTGCAGGATATGAAGATACTTATTATCTGGAAGTGCTCCGGGAGGGTGACCCGACAAAAGCCCCGATCGAATTTACGGATAAGGACGGCAATCAGGTAAAGCGCCTTGCCATTGAGAAAGATAACCTTCAGGGTGAAGTGTCCAGATATGAGATACAGGGACTCACAGCCGGCCATATTTACCAGGTCAACATTTACGGTGATTATAATTTAAACGATAACCAGCCAACGTATGTCAATCGGCTTATTGGAAGCCAGCGTTTCTCCACCATCAGCATGGGAAGCTATGGGCGGGTATCCTATAATCTGGTAAACAGCCATGTGAAGACGAACGTATGGCCTAACGGAGACTGGAAAGATGAGTTGTCGCCATATGAGAGCGCCACGGCCCAGAAACTCAGCATGTCCATAGATTATACACAGACCAGCTGGGAGCTGGTGGACCTCTATATGGACCATGTGGATTTTGATGTACTGGATACGAAAACGAAAAAGTATCTCCTTAAGGGAACGTTAAACAGGAAGACCATGGAGTCCGAGAAGCTTGAGATTGTGGGAACGGACAGCGGAGAGAGACAGCAGTTCCCGGTGGATAAGAATGTTTTCTTTAAGGATTCCACATCTTCCATGAAGGACGGCTATCTGCCGGAGGTCTATGTGGAGGCCGAGGATTTTACGGGCCAAAAGACTATGTGGGAGGTATTT
>JAETTS010000939.1 GCA_021769025.1 Enterocloster bolteae | reverse complement strand
AGCAGACAAGTCCCATCCCATTGGCCAGAGAAACTCATCTCCCCGCATGACAGCTGTCTTGTTGGAAAAAGACATTGCGACAATGTGCAGAAACGGAATCAGGCAGCACAATCCGATGGCAACTACTACGAACACTGTAAATACTTTAAATACCTTATCCTTCATGTTCTCCCTCCTTACCAGATTCCGTTACCGGATACGCGCTTACTGATGGCATTGGCGCTGAGTACCAGCACAAAGTTAATAACCGACTGCGCAAGCCCCACCGCAGTACCAATACTGAATTTCCCCTGCTCCAGACCCACACGGTACACGAAGGTACTCACCACATCCGCCACCTCCATTACCGTGCTGTTCTGCATGACGTATGGTTGTTCGAATCCGATGCTGGCCAGTCCGCCCACTGCCAGAATCAGCATGATTGCTACTGTGTCTTTGATACAGGGCACGGTGATAGCCGTCATCATTCTGAACCGGGAGCATCCATCCACCCGAGCCGCCTCATAAATGTCCTGGTCGATTCCCGTCATGGCCGAGAGATAAATGATGGTATTCCATCCGATGCTCTTCCAGACCCCTGTTATAAAATAAGTAAAAATCCACCAGCCATTGCTGGAAAGGAAAGGAACTGCCTGTCCCCCCAGCCCCTTTATGATGGTATTAACCAGTCCGGAGGAAGCAAAAATCTGATACATCATACCGCCGACTACCGACCAGGATATAAAGTGGGGCAGATAGATGACTGTCTGCACGGTCTTCTTGAATGTGGCATGGCTGATTTCATTCAGGAACAGCGCCAGGATAATCGGAAGCGGAAATCCCAGCACCAGACCCAGAATATTCAGAGTCATCATGTTGCGGACAGACAGCCAGAAGGTTTTGGTCTGTGCCACACGCTCAAAATACTGCAGGCCTACCCAGGGACTTTCCCATATCCCATTAAACATATTAAACTCTTTAAAGGCAATCACGACGCCTGGCATGGCTCTGTAAGAGAACAGATAATAATACAGAAGCGGAAGCGCCAGCATCGCATAAAAAA
>JAETTS010000938.1 GCA_021769025.1 Enterocloster bolteae | reverse complement strand
CTGAACATTTAAATTGGCAGGAGGTTTCCTTACATCAATACTTTGGATTCCTCTTTGCAGAAAAATATGAAGAGTATCTGGATTGGGATCGCATCTGGCAGAATGAGCATCTGTACTGGAAACTGACGGAGGCAGCATTAGAACGATTCCTGCCGCACCTGACTGCCGATGGCTGGCGGTGTATTTCGGCCAGACAACGCTTGACAGAAGCCTTTATCCGCAGGCATAAGGACGATCTGGACTGGGGATCGCTGTGCTTCCACCAGAGGCTGAGGGAAGACTTCATCGAAGAGATGGAATCCTATGTATTCTGGGAGGAGATTGGATGCTATCAGGAACTCAGTGAAGCCTTTATCCTGCGGCATCTTCCTCAGCTTTATGCAGAAGACGTGCTGTCTTATCGAGAATTATCCATTGAGTTTTACCAAAGATTGCTGGAACTACAGGAAGAAGCAGAGGAATGAAGGAAAGGAAGTGAGAATTTGCATGATTTATATACCAAAGTATGGAAGAAGGAGCATCTGTCGAACCTGCCGGAGCATGTACCGGAAGCTGTTAAAACGGAGATACTGGATGTAATCAAAACCTTAAACCAGCACTATGGAGCGGATCGAGACGTAGATGGAGATCTGGGCGGCTATGTGGCAGTCTTTCCGGAGCCGCATTCGAGGGAGGCGTATGAAGCCTTACTCAGCCGTTATCACCTGAGGAAGCAGGAACGGGAACGTACAGACATCCTTTGCGGAGCGGGAAACGCTCTCTGGGTGAAGGAACTCTTTCTCTGCGGATCGGATTATCATCTGGTCATCATAAACCCCGTGATTCTTTAAAGCAACAGGAGGAAAGATGTTTGAACGAAATAAGCAGCGTTATTGCACCAAAGGAATCTCAGAGAATGTCCCGATGGAGCTGCAGCTCTTTCTGTGGGCAGCATTAGAGCAGGAGCAGAAATCCCATGCCATGGATTACTTACAGGTCTTTCGGCTGAAGCTGGATGAAGAAGGCACTCTATGGATTGACTATATGCAGGAACAGCCGGAAC
>JAETTS010000937.1 GCA_021769025.1 Enterocloster bolteae | reverse complement strand
TATACATCCTGTTCGAATTTTTTTGCATCAAAACAAAGGCATCTCAAGAACTGCTTTTTGTGGGCTCTGCCCACACCCGGCCTCAGGAATAAGACTGGGGTTTTCTGGCAATACTTTCAATGCCGATGGAATAAGGCTGGGGCGGCTCTCTGTTAAGGTAAACCGCCCTGGCTTTTCTTTTTTATAAATATTCGGTCAGCCTTTCCCCATACAGTACAATCAACTGGTTCAGTACCTGGTCCCAACCCCGGTATCTCTGCGTCCATTTTTTTGTGATGTTTTCACTGGCCAGATACAGCATTTTCTCTAAAGACTGGTCGCTGGGAAATACACTTTTGGTCTTCGTTACCTTTCGGTACTGACGGTTTAGCCCCTCAAGAATATTTGTGGTGTACATGATTTTTCTTATCTCTTCCGAGAACTGGAAAAAGGAACTTACATCCTCCCAGTTATTCTCCCAATTCCGGATTGCATAAGGATATTTCCGTCCCCACTTTTCTTTGAGTACTTCCAGTTCGGAATATGCTGCCGTTTCATTGGGGGCGTTATATACCGCTTTGAAATCGCTGGAAAATTTCTTTAAGTCACTGTAGTTGACATATTTAAAGGAATTCCGCAGCATATGGATCACACATCGTTGGATCTGGGCCTGTGGATAGACGGAATGGATGGCTTCCTTAAAACCGGCCAGCCCATCGACACAAAAGAACACAACATCCTTTAACCCGCGGTTTTTCAGGTCATTTAACATCCCCAGCCAGAACTTGCTGGTTTCATTTGCCCCTACCGTGATACTGAGAATCTCTTTATAGCCTTCCATTGTAACACCTAAGACCACATAGGCTGCCCGGCTTAAGATACGTCCCTCCTCCCTTACTTTATAATGGATGCAGTCCATGAATACAAAAGGATAGACAGGGGCCAGGGGACGGGACTGCCACTCTTTGACCTGGGGCAGGATCTTATCCGTGATCTTGCTGACCATCTCTGCAGACATCTCAATTCCATAGAGGTCTTTGAGCTGGTCATGGATGTCCCTGGT
>JAETTS010000936.1 GCA_021769025.1 Enterocloster bolteae | reverse complement strand
TCAAACTACCAAACACATCAAAAGGTAATTTGTTTACAGGACACTGGATAATCTAACAATGGCTGTCTCATACAAGGGAATTGAGAAAACCATTGGCTGCTCAGTCTATGATGATTGATTCCTCAGCCATCTTAACCTGGTGCTGAAGGCACGTGAGTTTACTGGAGGCGTTAGTCTTCAGTCTAACCTGTGATATCAGAGAAGGTGGTTAGAATATTAGCAAAGGAATGCAGCAGCCACAGGAGAGATGAACTTGCCAGTGAGAGTGAAAGCAGGCAGACAAAAAACAAAGCCTCCTTCTTTCACATTCTTAAATCTGGGTTGCCACCAGATGGTCCTACCTACACTTAGGGCAAATCTTCCTGATTCAAATATCCTGATCAAGAAAATCCCTCACAAGAGTGCCCAGATGCATGCATTTTAATTGAATTCAGAGCCACTCAAGTCAGCAACCAAGATTAGTGATCACGTCTGCCAACTCTCTCATACAATGTATTTTAATTGTTTGCTTTATATTTTGGGCCCGAGATTAACCAAGCCGTGCCACTCATATTGCTTAGCCTTGAAGCATTCATCTGCATTCTGTTCTCACTAGAAATCGAGAAGCACATTGTATGTTCACCCCTCTCCTGGCTGATCCCTCCTCACCCAGGAACCAGCCAGCTTGCTGTAACTCCAGTCTCAGAGACTGGATGGCTGATAAAGAGGCTTCAAGTCCAAGATCAGAGACCTGACAAATGTACTGAAGCCTGCTTCCTGGCTTGTAGATGGTGCGTTAGCCTATATTTTCCTGGGCTGAGAAGGTCCAGCAAGCTCTCTGGGGGTTCTTTTTAAACATAAGTGCACCAATAACACAGAGGAGGAGTCCATCTTTATGACTGAAGTCACACCCTCCAAAGTGCTGCTTCCCAATGATGTCATCTTTGGTGACATCTTCCTAGGGTGGGGGAGGGGAGACATTTAGATCACAGCAACCTCTATCGATGGAGATGGCTCTCCTCCAGCTTGCACCGACATCATCAGGCTTCTGTGTGGAGGCAACA
>JAETTS010000048.1 GCA_021769025.1 Enterocloster bolteae | reverse complement strand
CTGTGGGAGGTGAGGAATGCCTATCTGTATACAATCAAAATCCAACTGTTTCAGGATAGCAGGGTTGTCGATGAATATCAGGATAGAATCGGTATCCGAACTGTGGCAGTAGAAGGGGAGAAGATCCTGATCAATGGAAAGCCAGTGTATCTGAAGGGCTACGGAAAACATGAAGACTTTGAGGTGATTGGAAAGGCTTTCCACTGGGCGGTGGCAAAGAGAGATTTCGAGTGTATGAAATGGAGCGGAGCCAACTGTTTTCGGACCAGCCATTATCCTTATGCAGAGGAATGGTATCAGATGGCAGACGAAGAAGGCTTCCTGATCATCGATGAGGTACCGGCAGTAGGTATGATGCGTTCCTTTGTAAACTTTGCCGATGCCGGAACCGGAAAGTTTACTTATTTCTTTGAGGCGCCTACAGTGCCAAAGCTTAAGGAGAATCATAAAAAACAGGTGGAGGAGATGATTTTACGGGATAAGAATCATCCGTGTGTGTTTGCCTTCAGCTTGTTTAATGAACCAGAGACTACCAGCGATGCGTCCAGGGAATACTTTTCTGATATCTTTGCCTGGGCGAGAGCATTGGATCCGCAGCACCGTCCATTGACCGGCGCTTTGGAGAAAAACAGTTCTCCAAAAGATTGTAAATGCTATCCACTGTTGGACTTTGTCTGCCTGAACCGTTATTATGGATGGTATATAAGTGGAGGCCCAGAAATTGACGATGCAATGGAAGCATTTATAGAGGAAATGGCGGCCTGGGGAGAGAAAGAACTGCATGTGCCGTTTGTATTTACGGAGTTTGGAACGGATACCCTGGCATCTGAACATAAGCTGCCTGGCGTGATGTGGAGCCAGGAATACCAGAATACGTATCTGGAGAAGACGTTTGAGATCTTCGATAAATTCTCCTTTATTCAGGGAGAACTGGTGTGGAATTTTGCAGATTTTCAGGCATCGGAGGGAATCATGCGTGTTAATGGAAATAAAAAGGGAATTTTTACAAGGAACCGGCAACCTAAGGATGCAGCCTATGTGATGAAGAAGCGTTGGGCTGAGCGATGAATGAGAGCTGTAACGGCAAACATTGGCTCATGTAAGAGGGAGCTTCTGTGACGAAAAGGAGGATGCTTCACAGCAAAACAGAACGATGCTGTGAAATATCCTCCTTTTTATGCTTATATGTCATATCCTCAGTTACTCCCAAAGAACTGGAGTAGGGCGATTGGGGGAGAATACATCCTCCGCCCGAAACAGGTCATCCAACTTTCTTTTGGAGGTGTCGCTTCCTGCTTCAATGTCCTTCCACATCCGGAAACCATCCAGATTCCTTCTGCCCTGCCTTACAAAATCCGTACCGATCTGTATCCAATACTGGTTGGAATCTACATTGCAGAAGTACCGAAACCCCAGATCCCACAGGTATTGAAAACGTTTATTCTCATGGGTGTAGGGATGCCAGTCTCCCACATCAGCCCCGAAGGGAAAGAGAATAATATCCGTAGGCCCGATGAGAGATTCCACTTCATTTTCCCATTTATTCGAGTCTGTGACAAATTTTTCGTATTCTATATTGCCCAGATCCCGGTGCCCCCAGCTGTGGGAAGCCAGTTCCCAGCCGTTGTCTCTCAAACACTGTGCCACGGCGGCGGCATCCTGGCAATCCTGGTCAAAGGTGGGAGACGTGGTACTGTAGGAAGTAGCGGTGCGGTATCCTAAAATTCCCTGGTATCCGGTAAAAGCAATGACAGCCCGGGCTCCCTTGTAGGAAAAATCAGGATGCTCCTGTATGAACTCCTCCAGGATCGGAACCAGATCATAGGATCCTTCCGAGATGGTTCCGTCCTCCATCTTCATCTGGCAGGTGGGCTTCCCATCCTCCCCGATGACCATACGGTATGCAAACCCATCGCCCTCCATGTACTCATAGTAGCAGACATCGTCCTGGGACATGACAAAGGCCTGTTTGCCTTCCGGAAGAAGAATGGTGCCTCGCTCCATATGGACTGTGCCGTCTTCCGCCGTAACTTCATGGGCAATATCATGAAGACGCACCAGAACGAAGCCTCTGTCATACATAGATTGAAGAATCTTTAAGAATTCATCCCGGGTGGTCATAACCTGATTGTAACCTTTTTCATCTTCGTCACCGTCAAATGCCTTGCTTTCATCCATGACAAGGGTGTGAAAGAATACATGGGTAATCTTGTTTAAGTCATAGGGCTTTAACGAATTCAGAATCTCCTGGTATCGGGCCATAGCCTGGTCAACCTGGGTGTCGGTTCCCAAATAGCCGGAATCCTGGAGCAGCGCAATGGCTTTCTCGTAATCATACCCCAATGCAGCCAGTTCAGCCTCTTCTAACAATCGGTCAGTCTCTGATGTCAGATCTATGGTTACAGGGGCGGCAGTTTCCTTCGATGTCTCCTGTATAAGAGTTTCTACAGAATGTGCTTCCGATTCCGGTGCGCCCAGGTCATTTCGTTGCTTTTGTCCGTTTAGCTGTTTCTTTATGATAAAAAAACCACATCCTATGACCCCTGCCAGCAGAATGCTTAACATAAAGATTGGAAGTTTCTGCTGTAATTTCCTGCGTCTCCGTTGGGCCATCCGATGGTGGTAAGCGCGCTGTGAATTAGATTGCTTCATGATATACCTCGATATTTGGTGGCTTTTGTCGAATGGTGTGCTGGTTTCTAGTATAGCATAGGAAACCGGAAAATGTAAATGCCTAAAGGAGAAAATATTCAGTTAATATTTGACATTGGCCTGTAATATTTTTAACACTTTCTGTAAATAATCTGAATTGTGTTTGAAAAACTATTTTTTTACCCCACATATACGCATTTCTTCTCTACAAATAGGAAGAAAAACAGGAATATACTGTCTTGTGAATTTATTCCCGGGAAGGTAGGGCTTTGTCAAAAATATTAGACAACTCTTTCTGGCTGCCGTATTCAAAACCGATCCGTCCCTCATAAGTAATAGAGTCACAGGAATCTGTGGCAACAAACATTCGGAGGGTTTCGCCGTCTTCACGGGTAAGGACTAATGTTCCTGTGTAGGGGCAGCCGGACAAGGCTTCGTGGCCGTGAATCGCTTTTGACATAAGATCTGACAGCTGCGCCAGTTTTTCCGGTTCCACAACGGTCTGGGATTCTGTCCGGAAGGAGAGGCTGCCGTCTTCCCCGGTTTCCAGCCTGGGAAAGTCAAGGGAAGCGCTTGTAAGGGGCAAATCAAACCATGTCTCTGTAAAAGCCCCGTAGTCCAGGCCTACGGTCGGTTTTATTTTACGGATAATAAAAGAAAAGACAGGCTGGTTCTCAATCAGTGACAGATCTGTCTTTCCCAAGTCAGATAGATGATAGGACATGAGATACTTGGCGCTGTTTCGACTTCCCAGAAGTTCATAGGTGGTATCCTCCAGTGTAAAGCGGGCTCCGGTAGTCCGAATGGAAGAGTCAATGGTTCTGACATAGTCCAGTATCTGGCCATGATATTCGAAAGGAATTTTGTTCCCGTCCGGATTATCCGGTGTGGACAAAAGAGAAACCAGTTTCTTGCAATCCTGGCTGTCCAAAGGAATGCAACAGAGATATGGTTCTGACCAGAACTGTAGGGTGTCCTCATCCTGGTAGTAAAAGTCAATGCAGGGATATCCATCTTTATGGAGGGAAAGGCCAGAGTGTGATTTGATGAAATCCAACTGGAGCCTTCCTTGTTCTGTAAAGGCGTAGGAAAAGCCTGCGTCATCAGATAGGGCATGGGGAATGAGGCAGAGCATATCAAGGGCTTCCTGCCCTTCTTTTTCTGTTGATACAGTTACAAGGTAATCTTCAATGTGGTATAAAATGGTTTCGTCAGATTCTTTATTGTAATACCCGATCTGGCAAGTATCAATATTGAGATATCCGATTGATACGCTGTTAAAATCATCATAGGAAGGGGCATCTATGCGGCGCAAGGCCAGGTAGTACTCATGGCCATTGTGATCCTCTCGCCCGATTACCTCATAGTGGCCGGACAGTAAACGGGAAATAGCGTCTACCTGATCATTATGGGTGGACTCAAAATTAGAGCCTTCTATATAAGATTCTGTCAGGGCAATGTAATCTTCGCATGCTTTCATAAGCTGTGGAGGTATCATGTCTGGACACGGAAATAGAAGTGATGTGTTGGCGGAAATATCCAAAGAGTTGGTGACAGCAGCTGTCTCTGCCTGGCGGGGGGAGCTGTCAGACACTGTACCGGAACTTGGGATAGGCAGCGCCGAGGAGTCTGATGGTGTATTGGAATGTGGTGCCGATTCAGAAATTTTTTCAGTTGGCGAGGAGCAGCTGGCTGTCCACAGGGGAAGTGCCAGCAAGGTTATGGTTAAGAAAAGACTTTTTCGTAGTTTCATAGTTGAGGTTCCTTTCTGTATTTAATAGGATCATGCTCAATGGAATCATGTCCAATAGAATCATGTCCAATAGGATAACGGTTGCTTCCATGATACCATATCTTGAATTCTTTCTGTATGTAGGTTTCTCTTAATTTTTCTTAAAGTTTTCTCCAATTTTACGAGACTTAAATATGGAGGGGATGGAATATAAAGGGGAGGATTGACCATACATTAGTATGAGAACTGGATTTGGAGGATATGATGAGACAGATAGTAGGCAAAGCGGCAGCATGGATTACCGCGTGTTGTTTTGGGTTCATGATCCCATTGCAGATGACATTTGATGCACAGGCCGGATGGAAGGCTGACAAGTTTATACAGCCTACAGAACCTGTTATTGAGGCGGATGGCGGTGTGGTAGAGGCTGCGGCAAGATCGGCGGAGCCGGAAGCGCAGGAGACACAGGTAGAGACAGGGCAGGGAGTAGCGGAACAAGAAGCAGCGGGACAGCAGGAGGTCGGCCAAGGGACAGTGGGGCAACCGGAAGTCGGCCAAGGGGCAGCGGGGCAACCGGAAGTTGGCCAAGGGACAGCAGGGCAGCAGGAGGCCGGCCAAGGGGCAGCGGGGCAACCGGAAGTTGGCCAAGGGACAGCAGGGCAGCAGGAGGCCGGCCAAGGGGCAGTGGGGCAACCGGAAATTAAGCAGGAGGTCGGCCAGCCATCTACGGGGCAACAGCCGCAGAACCAACAATCGGCAGAGCAACAGCCAGCTGGCAGCCAACAGACTGGGGCATTAAGCGGACCGGAGATCTCTTCGCCATCTGCCATTTTGATGGAGGCATCTACAGGCCAAGTCATCTATGAGAAAAATGCTGACGAGAAACGAAGCCCGGCCAGTATTACCAAAATCATGACATTGATTTTAATATTTGACGCACTGGAAAGCGGGAAGATACAGATGACCGATGAGGTTGCTACCAGTGCATATGCCAAATCCATGGGTGGATCCCAGGTATTTCTGGAAGAGGGAGAAGTACAGACTGTGGAGACACTGATTAAATGCATCGTGGTAGCTTCTGGCAATGATGCCAGTGTGGCTATGGCTGAATACATTGCCGGAGACGAAAAAACATTTGTTGATATGATGAATCAAAGGGCCCAGGGATTGGGGATGACCAGCACTCATTTTGAGGATTGTTGTGGGCTGACAGAATCCCTTGCACACGTGACATCCGCCAGAGACATTGCGATTATGTCCAGAGAGCTGATCAACCATTATCCTCAGATACATAATTATTCTACCATCTGGATGGACACAATTACCCATGTAACCAAACAAGGCACGAAAGAATTTGGATTGTCCAATACCAATAAACTGTTGAAAATGACTACCAATTATAATGTCACCGGTTTAAAAACAGGATCTACTTCCATTGCTAAGTACTGTCTGTCTGCCACGGCGGAAAAAGACGGAGTCCGCTTGATTGCTGCTGTCATGGCAGCACCCGATTACAGAGTACGGTTTGCAGATGCCAACACGCTTTTAAACTATGGATATGCCAACTGTAAAGTCTATGAAGATAAAGAACCGCCGATGCTTCCAATGATGACAGTAGACAACGGGGTGGAAGAGCAGGTGCTCCTTCAATATGCAGGTGTCTTCTCTTATCTGGGGTTGAAAGGAGAAGATTTCTCTAAGGTGGAACGGAATCTTGCACTGGAACCTTCGCTGCCTGCGCCTGTGGAGTTGGGACAAAAGGCAGGAGCCTTGGAATATTGGCTGAATGGGGAAAAGTTGGGGGAGATTTCCGTTGTGACTACGGGAAGCGTGGAGGCAGCTTCGTATAGGGATTACTTTAAGAAAATGCTGCGAGCCTGGTATAACATGAAGGGGAACCCGGAAAAGAATAGGGAATGACGGTTGGATAGGATAAAATCGTGGAAAAAGAAAACTGCTGCATTGGCTGTGTTTAGGCCTGCAGCAGTTTTTTTCCAGAGATTAGTTCCCTTTGGCTTTCTCAGAGAATACTGTGGTTACCAAATCCTCATACGGAACACGGCTTGGAAGCTCTCCGGCTTCCTCCAGTATGTTCTGAAGCAGTTCAAAACTTTCTTTCTCAAAAATCGTGTCTTCCTTCCAGGTATCCTGGGCTTTATACCTCTCTACAATTTTGGTGATATTCTCCAGAGGCGTTTCCTTGAACTGTGGCTGGATAACTTTGGCGATCTCCTCAGCCGAGTGGGAGTTTACATAGTCGATGCCTTTCTGGATGGCATTGGTAAACTTCTGTATGATCTCAGGATTAGCCTCCAGATAGCTTTTTTTTGCACTGTAGGCAGTGTAGGGAACATAGCCGGAGTCTGTGCCCAAGGAGGCAACTACGTAGCCATTTCCCTCCAGTTCCAAGCTTGTGGCAAAAGGTTCAAACTCTACGGTATAATCGGCATTGCTGCTTGTGAATGCGGCTGCCGTCAGGCCAAAGGAGATACTCTGATCAATGGAGACATCGGTCTTGGGGTCAATCCCATTTTTCTTTAAAATATACTCAAATACCATCTGGGGCATACCGCCAGTCTGCCCCAGCATGATGAACATATTTTCCACACACGTCAATTTCTCCTTAGAAGCCACGATTCTGTATGGATAATGGTAGATTCCCGTCTTTTCCACCAGCCCCAGGTCCAGCAAGTGCTCCATGTAGGTACTGAACTTTTTCTTGTGCATGGGATACCCCATATCTTTCAGGCTCTCCGCCAGGAATTTTACAGAGGTAAAACCTGTCTCATTCTTTCTAAGAAGCCGGATTGCCTCTATCATCATGGTGAGCTTCCGGTTTTCCTTGTCGGCTTTGAAATCATAGGCCGCCAGATTGCCGAGACCGTGTTTCAGATAGATGTCAACATTTCCGTCTTTGTCTACAATGATTTTTTCTACCAGAACCTCAATGTCCGTCCGGGTCAGACTTTTTTGCTTCAACACTTCATTCAGAATATCCAGTGCGGTTTGAAGGCCCGGTTTGATTGCCACAGCGGGGATATGGGGATCCTTCGTCAAATCTTGCAGTGTTTTTTGGATGGCAGAGATACGCTCCATTTTTTCTGTCTGTAGAGAGGCGTATGTTTCATTGATAATTTCCGCCATCTCCGGATTCATCGTCAGTTCATTCACCTTTTGGGTAATCAGTGTTTTCAGCTCTTTCTTGATTCTTTCCAGCTCGCTTACCAGTCTTTGCTGGCTGTGGTCTGCGGAGTAAGTGGGAGCTGAGGGAGTTGACAGGTCGAAATTCTGTATGATGTCTGCCAGAGAGTCACAGCAAAGGGTGAGATACTTAACCAAAGCGTCCATCAGGGTTTCTTCTGTCACCAGATGGGCATGTTCACAAAACTGCGTTCCCTTTTTGTTGTAGGTGCCGCACACATAATATTTCCCACGGTTCGGGCGGTTGATTGCGGTCAGCTTCATGCCGCAGTCTTTGCAGTACAGACACCCGGAAAAGAGATTGATGTGTTTCCTCTGGCCCCGGTACTGGCTGTGATGGCGGTTGTCTTTCACTTCAAAGAGCAACTTCATGGTATGGTCATCAAATATTTTTGGGTGGTGATCCGGGAAAACATATTGCTGATCTTTGGAAATCTTTTTGTCTTTGCCGTTGATGGTCATCCTCTCTCTTTTGTGGGTTCGCAGTACGCCGTTATGATAATCGTTAAAGAGCGTATCCTTTACCATGCCATAACTCCACATATGGGCGACTTCCCGGTGATAGGGCAGGCCCAAGGCCTGGTAGCGTTCCTTTTGCAGCATGGTGGGCGTGGGAACGCCCCGGTCTGAAAGTATTTGGGCAATCTTTCGTATGCCGTTCCCTTCCAGATAAAGGTCTTTTTCAAGGTTCAGGATGGCGGCGGCTTCTTCATCAATTAAAACCATCTGCTTGTTCAGCGGGTGTCTGGTGTAACCGAATGGGGGAGCACATTTTAAAGTGCCGTTTTCCTGCTCCATTTTCTTGATTCGTTTTACCTTCCGGCTTGTGTTCTTTACATGGCGTTCATTATCCCATGTCTTGATTCCGATAATATCATCATCAGAGTAGAGGGAATCATAATTGTCATCAATCAGGATGACGCGCTTTCCCTGTTCTTCCATTTCTTCGAGAAAAAGCAGTACCTTCGCATTGTGCCGTCCGATTCGTGAAAGGTCTTTGGCCACGATTACATCTATGGAGCCGAGATTGGCCATCATGTTCTGAAACTGGGGACGGTTGAAGGAATAGCCGGAAATGCCGTCGTCCTCGTAGATGTGGCGTACAATCATGTTGTTTTCTTTTGCGTATTTCTGGATAATCCGTTTCTGGTTTTCGATAGAGGAATAATTTCTCTTGTTATCGTCTCTGGAGAGGCGGACATAACCGTCTATCATTGTGGGAGTATGGATTGCTGTCATCATAAAAATCGTTCTCCTTATCTTGCAGGCAGGGTCAGTGAAAATGGTTGCGAACCACATCCCGCAATCCATTTTCCATTGCCTGACTGCCCTCGATAATGGTAACGACCAGATATCCCCGTCTGCTAAGAACTTCTTTTTTCCTTGCGATTTCAGAACTGTCAGAATCCTTTTTTTGAAGTAAGTAGCAAACCTCCTTTTGCTTTCCTATGACAATCACCTCAAATTCTTGCTTCATAGCTATTGTATGAAAAGTCAGGCTTATCCTATCAACAAAACAGATTTCTCCACGCTTCGGGCCAGATTGGCCCGGAGCAATAAAAAAACCGCCAGTGTCAGCCAGCGGTTCCATCGTTACTATATTCTGTTTTATCCATCGTTGTCATTCTGCGGCAGATCAGGAAACAGAATCCGAAGATAATCCCGTCTGCCGTAGAGAACACGGTCAATGTACACATCCTGCCCATTCACACGGTAGAAAACCATGTAATTTCCACTGGTGAGAAATCGGTAGTCGCTTTCTATATCTGTCACAGAGGACAGCGGTGCGCCAATTTCTGAAAAATTTTCCAGTTCATCAACAATGTCCATGATTTTGTATACGGTGTTTTCAGCGGCTTGCGGATTACATAATTCAAAGGTAATATACTCCCAGATTTCGTCCAAGTCGTTCTGGGCTTCCGGGGAGTAGTGGATGTTATCCTTCATTTGCTTTTGCCCGGAAATGTGCTTTCACATCCGAGGACGAAAGCCATCCCTTTTCCTCTCCAGATTTTTTCCCTTTTGCAAGCTCGCCCATGAGCTTCAGGGTGGCTTGTGTTTTTTCATAGTCCTGCATGTCAATGATTGCATAGCGCCCGCGTCCATTTTTGGTGAGAAAGACCGGCGCGCCCACAGATACGTCACGGAGTACATCACTGTAATTCCTTAAATCAGAGATTGGTTTGATATTCGGCATAATCACATTCTCCTTTCCTGCCCTTAGTATACCCTGATTTGTTATAAAATTCAACAGCATATTTTACAACAGTATTTTAGTGAGTGATATAATATAGTTGTGCTATGAGACGGAAACAACCTTTTCCTCATATTTAAAAACCTTTAAATCCGGGGCTTTCCGGCTTGTCCACTCATAAATCCCGCTGATGTGTTCCCATGTACCATCGTGGTTAGGCATACCGCCAGCCCTGCCGCCCAGGACATTTTTCCCTTTCAGCTTCTCCCATGTAAATGCAGGATCCTCCTCCCTACCTACCAGGAAATTACCTGCCCGTTGGGTTAACTGGGCGAAGTTGACGGCATAGTCCTGGGAACCGTTGGCGTAAGTATAGATACTGGCCTCGGAACCCATAAAACCAATATCGGCATCTCCGGATACCAGTGCGGTCATGACTTTGTCAGCGCCAGCTCCATTGACCAGGGTTAAGTCCAGGCCCTCTTCTTTAAAGTAACCTAGCTCGATGGCTGCATACTGGGGGGCATAGAAGATGGAGTGGGCGACTTCATTTAATGTAACAGGCGTCAGCTTTGCCGTGCCGGAGTCTGCCTGACATCCGGTTAAGGAAGTAGCCAGACAGGCGGCGGTGAGAAAAAATGAGATGATTTTTTTCATATAATGCTCCTGTGATGATTTACGATATGGTTTATAGTATTGGGAAGAGAAAATAAAGGTGCTTGTCAGGAACAGATAATTTACCCCAACCTCACATGTTGCGTATGTCTGGAGGACATGGTATAATCTCGACAGAGATGATACCAGCGCTGATTTGCCGCCAACCTATCCCAAAGGAGCAAAGAAAATGAACTATAAGATGATCGTGCTAGATTTAGATGGAACATTAACCAACCGGAACAAGGAGATCACTCCCAGAACCAGAGAGGCATTGTTAGAGGCCCAAAGACAGGAAAAAACAGTGGTTCTGGCTTCCGGCAGGCCGACATACGGGGTAATGCCTTTGGCAAGGGAACTTTGTCTGGAACAGTATGGCGGATATATTCTGTCTTTCAATGGCGGTATCATCATGAACTGCAGTACTGGCGAGACTGTGTTCAGCCGCCAGCTTCCCATAGGAGCCAATGGAACCATTGCAGACCTGGCAGTGGAACATGGGGTCAGTATCTTAACCTACGAGGGCAACAAGATTATTGCCAGCAATCAGGAATGCCCCTATACCCAGTTGGAATCCAGAGTCAACCATCTAAAGATTCAGCAGGTGGAGAATTTTAAAGAATATGTGACATTTGCCGTTCCAAAGTTTTTAATGACTGATGACGGGGATTATCTGGCATTGGTGGAGCCGAAGGTGAAGGCGGCCCTGGGGAAGAATTTCAGCGTCTACCGTTCTGACCCATTTTTTCTGGAGATCCTGCCTAAAGGGATTGATAAGGCCCGGTCTCTGGAGCGGCTTTTATCTACAATCGGGCTCTCGAAACATGAGATGATTGCCTGCGGCGACGGATACAATGACTTATCTATGATACAATATGCCGGCTTGGGAGTGGCCATGGAAAACGGAGTGCTTCCGGTCAGGAAGGCAGCAGATTACATCACGCGTTCCAATGATGAGGACGGAGTTGCACATGTGGTAGAAAAATTCATGCTTTCTTAAGGTTCACAGGTATGGACTTTACAAAGTTAATGTGTTAGTATAGTACATATTAAAATAATGAGATTTACGAGTAAAAGGGGATTAAACATGAATAAAAAGATAAAGACAGAGGCTGTGGATCATCTGTTTGACGCTATTCTTACATTAAAAAGCCCGGAGGAGTGCTATTCTTTTTTTGAAGATGTATGCACAGTGAATGAGTTGCTGTCATTGTCCCAGCGATATGAAGTGGCTAAGATGCTGAGGGAAGGCAAGACATATCTGGAGATTGCAGAGAAGACCGGCGCTTCCACAGCTACCATCAGCCGGGTA
>JAETTS010000047.1 GCA_021769025.1 Enterocloster bolteae | reverse complement strand
AGAATGACCCCAAAGGTTTCTGATATTCTGTGGCGCACATGTTCTGTGTCCATCCCTCTTTCTCTGGCATAGGCCAGGGTGTCTGGCATACTGTTCTGGTCATTGCTATCCAGTATGACGCAGTCGTTGTTTTTGCTTTGTTCCAGAAGTTTTTGAATGTTTCGTTTTCCTTCTTGGGAGGCCCAGAATTCTGGCATCAGCTTCTCCTGGGGTACCAGGCTGATTCTGGGATACCCTGCGGCTTCTCCTCGGTCCAGCTGTTTTCTGGTAATGGGGTTGACGCTTCCGCACAGGACAAACAGCTTGTTTTCCAGAGCTGTCTTCTCTGGCATCTGGCACTTAAGGCCTAAAAGTTCTGGTAATACCAGGGCAAATCCTGCGCATCCGGCGAGTAGATGTCCTTTTCCTGATGTGGCCAGGCTTCTGCCGATTTTCTTCATATCTTCGTCGGTCTCTGCATCAAATACCAGAATTCCTTCTTCTTCCCAGGATTCTTCTTCTGGGTTTTTTGTCTCTTTCACAGGAATCTGGCTCTGTAAGTGGATGATATCTTTCACCGAATCTTTTTTCACTGGTTCGAATGGGTCTCTTCCAAAAACGCTTTTGCTTACTGGAATGCCGTCGATGTATTGTTTCCCGTTTTTTGTAATCCGGCCCATCTGGGGAAATGCGGGGATAAAGGAAAGATTTTGTTCTCCAAAGGCCTGAAAAACGGCCTCCAGCTCGCTTCCGATGTTTCCCCTGAGAGCGGAATCTGTTTTCTTATAAATATAAGGGATACCTGCTTTCTTCCCAGCTGTCACTATTCCATACACTTTTTTAAAAGCCTGTTCTTTGGATATATGTCTGGTCTCTGCATCAATGACCAGTACTGCTGTCTGGCCGGGGTTGAAGGCATCTGCCAAGTTTTTGCCATCATCCAGGCTGACTGTCACTTTGGTGGGGATTCCTTTTCCTGCAAAATGAACTCCTGTATCTAACGCACCTGTGAAGTCATCGGCAATAATCATCAATTCAACCATCTGTTCACCCCCTAACGGTTGTTCTATTTTCTTGTGTTTTATTTTGAAGCATTATGTTGTTTCTTTTGACAATCATAGAATACTTCTTTTCTTTATATGTTTCAATTAAATACAGATTTATTTTTGTTCTTTTTTGAAACATTATTGAATTATTTATTTTTGTATGTTATAATGTTTTCAATTTGAAACATTTTTAGGGAAAGGATTTTATGTGACATGAAAGGAACCTACCGTATTTTAGGGATTGCCCCTTATCAGAATTTAAAGGCTGCCATGAGCCTTGCGGCAAAAAAGTATAAGGAGGTGGAGCTGGAGGCTTACACAGGCAACCTGGAGGATGGTGTCCAGTTAGCAAGGCAGCATATGAATGAGGGCTTTGATTTGATTCTCTCCCGGGGCGGAACTGCAAAGATGATTCAGGATATTGCCGCCATTCCTGTCATGGAAATCCCTGTCTCTGTCAATGATATCCTGCGGGCCATCCTTCTGCTGGAAAATGTTACGGAACCTTATGCTGTGGTAGGCTTTCCCAACATAACCAAGCCAGCCCATGTGCTGTGTGAGATGATGAATTACCAGATGCATATTGTTACCATCCATCACCCGGATGAACTGGATTCTGCTTTAAAGGGGCTGAAGGAGAAGGGGTACAGTCTGATTTTGTGTGATGTCATCACGGAGATGAGGACCAGGGAAATGGGCCTGGAGCCTATCTTGATTGTGTCTGGCTCTGAGGGAATTGAAAGTGCCATTGAGGCTTCTGTCAAGATGTGCCGCACCATTGAGGATGTCAAGGCCAGAAGCCGGCTGTTTGCAAGGGCTCTTCAGATTCAGGGCATGGAGACCATCATCATGACAGGGAAGGGGTCTGTCCTGTTTTCTACTTATAACCGGGAGAACATTTCTTCTGTCATAAATTATTTGAGAAAGCAGATGGAGGATTCTCGTCCTATGCCGGCCAAGGCCTTTCATATGATTGAACAGTCTCTTTATTCTGTGCTGGCGGAGGAAACGTCTTTTTTAGGGGATCCATGCTGGATTTTCTGTCTGGAGCAGAATCCGTTTCCCACCGATGCAGGCAAACATGGCATCCGTTTTTCTTCTTACACGGAGATTTCTGTCATGTATTCAAACAGTTTCTACTCTCTTACTTCCAGCGCACGGCTTATGGAGGAAAAAATACGGATGATTAACCGGAATATGCTGCCGGTCATCATCCTTGGAGAGCGGGGCTCTGGAAAGAATCAGATGGCTACCAAGCTTTATCTGGAAAGCTCCATGACAAGGTATCCTTATGTGACCATTGACTGCCAGGTAATCAATGACAGAACGTGGAATTATATCATAAGCAATTATAATTCTCCGTTTAATGACCAGAACAATACGATTTTTATAAGCAATATCCAGGCCTTGTCTGTACAGCGCCAAAATCAGCTTTTGTCCCTGCTGGTGGATACCAAGACGTACAAACGGAACCGCATCCTGATTTCCTGCTCTCAGACGCTGGATTCGGATGTGCAGGACCCTTCCAAGAATTTTATTGATTATCTTACCTGCACCACTATCTACATGCCGCCTTTAAGGGAATTGACGGATGATCTTCAGAATTTGGCCAGCCTGTACTTAAATACCCTGAATGTAGAGCTGTCCAGACAGATTGGAGGGTTTACGCCGGAGGCACTGGGGGTGCTGACAAACTACTCGTGGCCGGATAATTTTCTTCAGCTGAAACGGGTGCTGACGGAACTGGCAACCCTTACTTCCACTGCTTACATTCAGTATGACACGGTATATCAGACTATTGAAAAGGAGAAACGGCAGTATGTACCTGCCTCTACGGCAGTTTTTGACTACAACCGCCCTTTAAGTGAGATGACCCGTGAGATTGTAAAGGTGGTCCTGTCCCAGTGCGGCGGCAATCAGACCACAGCCGCTAAACGGCTTGGGATAGGAAGAACTACACTATGGAGGTATTTACAGGAGGAACGTTTGTGAAACGGAGTTTCACAACTGGAATCGTTCCGACGTTTTGGCAGGTGACGCGCAGCGGCGCGTGCCGTTTCCTTGTAAACTAGGAGGAACGCTTGTGAATCGAAAAAGGAGGTCTTACCAGCGTGCGTATATTGATTGCAGAAGACGAACGTGAGCTTGCAAAGGGCTTACAGTTTTTATTGGAAAAAAATATGTTTACCGCCGACGTAGCGTGGGATGGAGCCCAGGCTTTAGAATATTTCGGAAATGCAGATTATGACGTGATTGTCCTGGATATCATGATGCCAGGGGTAAATGGTCTGGAGGTATTAAAAACCATTCGAAACAGGGGTTCCGGCGTTCCTGTCCTGATGCTGACAGCCAAGGCGGAGGTGGAGGATCGGGTAGCCGGGCTGGAGGCTGGGGCGGACGATTATCTTCCCAAACACTTCTCCACCAGGGAGTATATCGCCAGGGTGAAGGCTTTGTCCCGAAGAAATGGGGGATACACAGGCCAGTTCTTAACCTACGGAAATGTGAATCTGGACTGCAGCCGCTATGAGTTAAGGTGCGGCCCGGAGTCTGTCCGGTTGAACAACAAGGAGTTTCAGCTGATGGAGTTGTTTATGCGCCATCCCCATTTTGTCTTTTCCACCAGTCATCTGATGGACAAGATATGGGGGCAGGATTCGGAGGCGGATATGAGCGTGGTGTGGACGTATGTAGGATTTATCCGCAAGAAATTAAAGCAGGTACAGGCTGGGATTGAGATTCGGACAGCCCGGGGAGCCGGGTACTCACTGGAGGAAATCATATGCTGAAAAAAATACGTCATCGGTTTATCGCGGCTGCCAGGGCTTCTTAAGGAGTGGTAATGCTGGTGCTGGTGGCAGGAATCAATATCGCCAATTATATGCAGACTGCTTCCATGCAGGACCAGCTGGCTATGGATCTTATGTTGTACGGGCCCCGGGCTTTCAGGCATCCGGGGGAAGGCGGGCCTTCTGGAAGGAAACTGCCGGGCCGGGGAGCGGAAGCGGAGTTTATCACCCGTTTTTTTACCGTGAGTATCGATCCGGAAGGGGAGGCTGTGGAGATATCCAGGGACCATATCTCCTCCATAGACCATGAGACGGCGGCTTTGTATGGGAAGGCAGTCCTTGGAAAGGGGAGGGAAAAGGGATACTACAAAGATTACCGCTACCTTGTGCGCAGGGAGGAAGCCGGTGCCACGGTTCTGTTTCTCAATGCATCCATGCAGTTACAGTTTATGGGTTCCCTGCTTCTGATGTCATCAGCCATCGGGCTGGGAAGCCTGTTTCTGGTATTCTGGCTGGTAGTATTCTTCTCCCGGTACGCTATCCGGCCCTATATACGGAATATGGAACGGCAGAAACAGTTCATCACCGATGCTGGTCATGAGCTTAAGACTCCTATCACCTCCATCGCAACCAGTGCGGATATCGCTGCCATGGAGCATGAGGGAGATGAATGGATCGCCAACATCCAGAAACAGGCCTCCCGCCTTGCTAAGCTTACCGGGGATCTGGTGGCACTGTCCCGGCTGGATGAGGAGACTCCGTTTCCGGAAAAAAACAGGTTTTCTTTAAGTGATGCCGCATGGGAGGCAGCGGAAGCCTTTGCCGTCCTTGCAAAGGCCAATGGAAAACAATATATTCAGCGGATCCAGGAACCGTTAGAGCTGTATGGGGACCGGAGTTCCATCCAAAAGCTTTTGTCGATTCTTCTTGACAATGCGGTGAAGTACTCGGATGAAAAGGGACAGATATGCCTGGATGTGTACCGCAGCCATGGGAAGGTGTGTATCGAAGTATTCAATACCTGCCATCTGGCAGATACCTCCAACCTGGACCGGCTGTTTGACCGTTTCTACCGTATGGACCAGTCACGGTCTGTCCACTTGGGAGGTACGGGAATCGGCCTGTCTATGGCCCAGGCCATCGCCGAAGCCCACGGCGGCAGGATATCGGTGAAGAGTCCGGACGGGGAGAGTATCTGCTTTCGGGTTCTGCTGTGATGAGTATCCATATCCAACAAACAATCCAACAAGCAAACCTTGGAGTTTCTGCTTTCAGCCAGTTCCAGGCAATATAACGACAAAAAGCAGAGGCTCCGTCGAATCTCCGCTCTTTTTATTGCTATCCCTGATTATTTTATCTTAAATTTCTCTCCTTCTTCTCCTTAATTTATCACATTTCCTGGAAAATACCACAAAAAAACATGCAAGTGTACAGACCTAAGTATGCAGACCTTAATATGCAGACCTGCCGCAAATCTTTGAGGCTTTCACAGAAAATACACACCTTATTTTAAGTACATTTCAGGAATGCCTCTTATACTTCAACCATGTACTTTTAATATCTCTTTGACAGGAAAAAGCTCCTGGGAGTATTGGGAGTACAAAATCATGAAAAAGGAGGCAGAATCCCATGTGTTTTCGACATGAGCTGAAATACAGCATCGGATATCCCCAATATCTGGAGATGAAAAACCGTTTAAAGGTAGTGATGCAGCCGGACAGTCATGCCGGAGCAGACGGCAGATACATAATACGGAGCATTTATTTTGACAATTATCAGGATAAGGCTCTCCGTGAGAAAACCGACGGAATATCTATACGGGAAAAGTTCCGGATCCGCTATTACAACGATGATTTTTCCTATATTACTCTGGAAAAAAAGGTAAAGGACAACAGCCTCTGCAAAAAGTCTGACGCAAAAATCACAGAGGAAGAATGCAGGAAGTTGTTGGACGGCAGTCTTTACTGGATGAGAAACCATCCGGCCCCGCTGGTGCGGGAGCTGTATGCGAAGATGCATTACCAGCTGCTGCGGCCCAGAGTGCTGGTGTCTTATGTGAGGGAGCCTTATATCTATAAGGCCGGAAACGTACGAGTCACCTTTGACTCTCACATCCGGACCACCTTATACCACAGAACATTTCTTGAGGACAGAGTGACGGATATCCATGCTTTGGATACGCCTCAGAACATGATACTGGAAGTGAAATACGACGGATTCCTTCCGGCGGTCATACAGGACATTATCCAGACGGAAACTCTGCGGCAGCAGGCATTTTCCAAGTATCAGGCCTGCAGGCGGTTCGGGTAAAAGCGGCTGCCATATTTAGACAGCCTGGGAGATGATACAAAGGGCTGTAAGGAAATTCATGGAAAAGGAGAACAGAATTTATGACTTTCAACGATATTTTTAAATCCAGCTTTCTGGAAAGTGTAACGGAATTTTCACCGGTTGACACCCTCATCGGCATGTTGTTTGCCCTGGTTATGGGGCTGTTTATTTTTATGGTTTATAAAAAGACCTTTAACGGAGTCATGTACTCCACAGGTTTTGCCATGACCCTGGTAGGCCTTTCCCTGGTGACCACCCTGGTTATCATGGCCGTAACCTCCAATGTGGTCCTTTCCCTGGGTATGGTAGGCGCCCTCTCCATTGTCCGTTTCCGGGCTGCCATCAAAGAGCCTATGGAGATTGTATATCTGTTCTGGGCCATCGCTGTCGGCATCGTCATTGGCGCAGGCATGATCCCTTTGGCTGTCATCGGCTCTGTGATCATCGGCTCCATCCTGATTCTGTTTGCCAACCGCAAGATTCACGATAACCCTTACATCCTGATTTTAAACTGCAGCGACCACCAATCAGAGGAGACGGCCCTCCATGTAACCGAAACGTCTGTGGAGCGCTTCGTGGTAAAATCCAAGACAGTAACTGCCGCAGGCATCGAACTGACAGCGGAAATCCGTATGAAGGATGCCGAGACCGAGTTTGTCAACCGGCTCCATGATATTGGAGGCGTAAATGATGTCACCCTGGTAAGCTACAACGGCGAGTATATGTCCTGATAAAGGGGGCCTGTCATGATTACTCATACATACATAACAAAGATCGTCACTGTGATGGTGGCGTTGGCTGTCCTGGTCTGTATACTGGCTCGGATATTTCCGGAAAAAGCTGTGGAAGCCTTAGGCGGAGCCGGTGTGGCAGTAAGGTATGAGTCTGAACTGTTTGATACCCAGGAAATCATCCATATTGACATTCAGATGGAAGAGTCTGAATGGGAAGATATGCTCTCCCATGCAGCCGAGGAAACCTATTATTCCTGTGATGTGGTGATCAATGACCAAACGATCCATCATGTAGGCATCCGTCCCAAAGGCAATACCAGCCTGTCTGCCATCGTCGCAGACCCGAACACGGACCGGTACAGCCTGAAGCTGGAATTTGACCACTATGTAGACGGCCAGACCTGTCTGGGGCTGGATAAACTGATTCTCAACAACAATTACGCAGATGCCACCAATATGAAAGAGGCGCTGGTGTATGATATGTATCAGTATCTGGATGCAGATGCGTCTCTGTACAATTATGCAGAGGTTTCGGTCAACGGGGAATACTGGGGGGTATATCTGGCTTTGGAGGCTGTGGAAGACAGCTTTCTTCTGAGAAATTACGGGACAAAAGATAGTGCGCTTTATAAGCCGGAAAGTATGGGGATGGGCGGAGAACGTCCTGAAAATGGAAGAGCCCTGGGAGCAGATAACCAGAATCCAGGCAGAGAGCCCGGGGCGATTAGAGAAATAAAACCAAACGGGGAGGCTGCGGAACCTCCCGACAAGGCACCCCAGTCTCCCGGTGAAGCAAGCGAACCTCCCGGCGAAGCAAGCGAATCTCCCGGCGAAGCACCGCTCCAGGTTCAGGAAGACAGCACAAAACGTTCGGAACGGAGGAAAATGTCTGGAATGCCAGGCGGCAATTTCTTGAGAGGCGGCAGCGGAGCAGACCTGAATTATACAGATGATAACCTTGACAGTTATTCTACCATATGGGAAGGTGAGGTGACAGATACAGGAAAAAGCGATCACCGAAGGGTTGTCACTGCCTTAAAACACATCGGCGAAGGAACGGAGCTTGAACGCTGTCTGGATATCGACAACCTTCTCCGATATATGGCAGTACACGTATTTTCCGTCAATATGGACAGTTTGTCCGGCATGATGGCTCACAACTATTACCTGTATGAACAGGATGGACAACTGAATATTCTTCCCTGGGATTATAACCTGTCGTTCGGCGGCATGAATATGGGGCGTTCCGGCAACGGGACAGAGATGATAAATGATGCCATTGACACCCCATTCCAAATCACCCGATTCTTTGATGCCTTGCTGGAAGAAGAAACATACCGTTCCAAATATCATGAGTATCTCCAGAAACTGGTAGATGTCTATGTCTTCGGCGGTGGATTTGAGGAATTCTACAGCCGCGTCCGGGGCCAGATCGATGGGCTGGTACAGACAGACCCTACGGCATTTTATTCCTACGAGGAATATGATGCAGGGGCCAAGATGCTTTACCAGACTGTCCTTTTGAGGGCAGAAAGCATCAAAGGACAGTTGGACGGCTCCATACCATCCACGAACCAGGGGCAGATGGATGATTCCAAGAACCTGGTGGATGGTTCCTCCATCAACGTTGAAGTCATGGGGGTTATGTCAGGCCACGGTAATGACCGGAGAGGAGACCGATTCCCTGGTCAAAACGAAGAGCCTGACAAAGAATCAAAGGTTCCAGCCCCAGAAGATGAAGCCAGCTCCGACACCTCCAACAATCCGGCTGCCCCTGACATGGAAGCCTTCCAGGAAAATCCAGGGTTCCCTGCTGCTTCTGACATGGAAAACCGGTTTCCAAAGGATCCCGGCCAGATGGATCCTCATACCCTATTCCTGAACCTGGCCGTTTACGGTGGCTGCCTGCTGGCAGCGGTTCTCGCGCTGCTTTTGGCAAGACATTTTCGTAGAAAGCCTTATAGGTGACGACACTTTCTGTTACAAAACATAGGATGCTGCAAAATCCAGCGATTCTGCAGCATCCCCTATCTAATTCTCAACAACAATTTACAAGGACATCCTGTTAAATCCCCCCTAATATGGCCCACACTAATTAACCATATGTTTCTCTCGCGCAGGATAAATTTTCAGTCTGGAAAGCGCAGGAGGCAGGCGACACCCTCGCTTCGCCGGGGTGAACTTTGAGGTGGCATCGTTGACCGAAGGTGCTGTGTGCCAGTGGCACACGTTTCGCACGGACCAAAGCAGAGCGTAGACCAACATGGCAGATGGAAATTCAGGCAAGTCATTTAGCGAAATATAAACCAGACAAGACACTAGCATATACCACCATGCCCAGACAGGCAGAAAGGGCGATCAGCATAAACGGCGAAATCCCGTTTTTATGTAGTTTCCTTGACCCAAAATAAACAATTCCAAGCACTCCGGTCATAAAAAAGGTCTTCCCATCCATCACAGGCTTGCCGATGCTGCCGATACAGTTGTCAGCGATCATATAACACCCGGTAGCAAGAATAATTCCAATAATACAGGGCTTCATCCCATTCAAGGCGGCCTGGACATACCGATTCTTAAGGGCTGTTTTAAGAACTACCATAAACATCAGGATAATCACAAAGGCCGGCAATACCACCGCCAGCGTCGCAAGAAATGCACCAAAAAATCCTGCCTGGCTGCTGCCTACATAAGTAGCCAGGTTTACCATAATAGGCCCTGGAGTGCTTTCGCTTACGGCAATCATATAGGTCAGCATCTCGTCATCCAGCCACCCATAGGATAAAACCACTTCCCGAATCAAAGGGATTGCCCCATATGCGCCTCCAAAGGCAAAGATCCCCACCTTCAGAAAGCCTACAAACAAATTCAGATAAATCATGTCCCCTCACCACCTCGCGCAGTCATTTCCTGAAGCACAAAACCACCAAGGCTGACCCCTGCTGCCGCCAGCATCAGAACAATCGAAGAAACCTTCCACGAAAAGAGGTTGATAAGCAACATGAGGGCAAAAGCACAGAGCATGATAGCCAATGGCATAGGCTTTTTCTTCATCTTCCGTATCATCCTGACTGCCGCATCTAGAATCAGGATACCCACTGCTGTCTTGATTCCCTTAAAGGCATTGGCAACCAGCGTGACCTCAAGGAAGTTGTCAAGGAACATGGAAATAAGATATATGATGACAAAGGAAGGCATCACCACCCCAAAAGTTGCCGCCACCGCACCGGCAATACCATTCTTTCGGTAACCCACAAAGGTGGCACAGTTGATGGCAATGGGACCTGGAGTAGATTCCGCGATAACGGTCACATACATCATGTCCTCATGTGTGATCCAATGTTTCTTCTCTACACAAATATCCTCAATAGGAGCGATCATCGCATAACCGCCGCCAAAAGTAAACAGGCCGATTTTGAAAAAAGTTAGAAACAATTCAAGCAAATCATTCACCCCCAAGATTTCACATCGATTCCTTACATCCTGCCACTGCCCGGTCTTTATGTGGCGAGAAGCCCTGCCGGACAAAGCCTATATCGGTTATCCTGTCCTGGGACAAACGCAGAGCACCCAGGATTGCCTTGGCATACATTCTGTCTACAGGGACTCCCCGATTAGCCATCCACCCTGCAAATTCTGTAAATGGGGTCTTTTCTGTCTTTTATGAGTATCATTATATATCGTTTTGCTGATTTGAACAATGGTTTTTAGGCAGCTGGCAAAGGCAGTAAAAGATCCAGTACAACGGATTTACTTTCCTCTTGCCACCTTTGCCGGATACCATCTCTGAAACCATACAGTAACGATCCCCATAAGGGCAGGCAGCACAGAACTTATAAGTCCTGTGAAGCGGCTTATGGAGGTTCGCATCAAGAACCATGCAAAGACAGCTTGAAACAAGTAGAGAAGCCCCCAAAGCATGGTCAGAATCCGGTTGGTTTTCAAAAATAGCATATTTCTAAGTGCTGCCTCCCCTCCGTAGTCATTCATGGAATAATTGGCTGTAAGAGGCACCCGTCTCCCAGGGCAGGAGGCAAGCCACATAGTGCCAAAGGCCAGATAGGACAAAGGCAGCATCGTCTCATGTGTAACTCCGGCCAGTATCATCACAGAAATACCAGTTACCAGTGCATTGGACAGAATGTCATAAATGGTCTTTTTGTTCTGGTAAAAAATAAGGGGAAGAAGGGCACATACACTGATGGTGATAAGGCACCCCCAATGCCTGTCTATTGCAGCGGTTATCCACAGGGCAATCCAGGGAAGCAACATGACGTTCATGTTGGTTTTCTTTTGAGCCGAAGGCACTGCCGCCTCTTGTTCTTGGGACTGTGAACCGCCAAAATAGGTATCCCATCGAAGCATTAGGTTGAAGTCTCCTTCGACCTGGTAAAGCCCCTGCATCATGGCCTCATCTCCCCGGATCTTTCCAGCTGCAATGGAACGCCATACGGTAACTGGTGTCTCAATCCTTGTGGTTGCTTTGAGAGATTTATCCGTATAGACATGGCTGCCATCCTTTCCCAAGAGAATCTGGTAGCATTCCCCCACGTCTGTGTAGTGCATTTCCAGCACAATATCTTTGCCGGGATAGTTTTTCTTCTGATAAAGAGCCGCCATCTGCCTGGTAAAGATCAGGGTATCGCTTTCTCTTTTTACAGCGGTAGCACCTTCCCCTGGCATATCTGGAAGCATTGCCAAATCCTCTTCCCCGCCTGCTTCTCCCCCGCATGCCCTCGTCTCGTCTTCCTTTGCCTCGCCTGACAGATATTCATTTTTATCAATTCCCCAACTTGCATCCGCCAAAGCTTCAAAAGTTTCCCTGGGCAATAAAAGCTGTGAAAGATTTTTCCTGGTGGTTTCAAGAATACCACCCTTCCCATACTCTCGCCCTGCCT
>JAETTS010000935.1 GCA_021769025.1 Enterocloster bolteae | reverse complement strand
GGCGATGACACGGATACCTTGTACAACAATTTATGGAAAGAGGTTAAATCAAATTAATCATGTATAAGTTGCTTGAAATCGTGCTGCGGCATGTGGTGGATATTACCATCCTTATCTTTGAATTTGTAGGTGTTTTTGTCATTATTATATCTGGCCTTCGGGGGATCTGGGATTATATAAAGCATAACCCGTCCATCCGTTTAAACCTTGCGACTGGCATGGCCCTGGGACTGGAATTCAAGCTGGGAAGCGAGATTCTCCGTACAGTGGTGGTAAGGGATCTAAGCGAGATTGCTACTGTCGCTGCCATCATCGCCTTGCGGGCGGCATTGACCTTTTTGATTCATTGGGAGATCAAGATTGAGAAGGAGGATGAGAAAGAACATCATTGAGATTTGTTTGATGGTCCGGTTAAAGGGTCGTCCGAAGAGGGAGAAAACAAGCTATCTCCCTCTTCGGACTTCGTTATCTTGGAAGGTCAGGTATTATCCCTTCAGACCGGAAGTACTGATTCCTTCCACCAGATACTTCTGCAGGCAGATAAACATGATCACCGCAGGCATGATGGAAATGGTAGCCATAGCGAACATGGCACCGTAATCAGAGGATGAGCCTGGATCACAGAACAGCTTTAACGCCAGGCTGACCGGATACTTTGCAGATTCATTGATATACAGCAATGCGGATAAGAAATCATCCCATCTCCACATAAAGGAGAAGATGGTTGAAGTGATAAGCGCAGGTGTGGTCAATGGTAAAATAATCCGGAAGAAAATGCTGTAGTAGGAGCATCCGTCAATCTTTGCAGCCTCATCCAGTTCTCTGGGAATACCATCAATAAAGTTGGTGATCTGATATACGAAGAATCCCTGGATGGCAAAGAAGTAAGGGATGATCAACGGCTTGTAGGAGCCGACCCAGCCTAATTTCTGATACCACAGATACTGTGGAATCATCAGAACCTGTGCCGGAAGCATCATGGAAAGCAGCATCGCGACAAACAGGATTTTCTTGCCCCAGAATTTACATCTGGAGAAGCCGAATGCT